>NZ_JBDGDD010000092.1:0-1000 GCF_040909065.1 Ruminococcus sp. RTP21359st1_H3_RTP21359_211015 | reverse complement strand
CCCCATTGTAACACGTGTGTAGCCCCGGACGTAAGGGCCGTGCTGATTTGACGTCATCCCCACCTTCCTCACATCTTACGACGGCAGTCTCTCTAGAGTCCTCAGCATAACCTGTTAGTAACTAAAGATAAGGGTTGCGCTCGTTATGGCACTTAAGCCGACACCTCACGGCACGAGCTGACGACAACCATGCAGCACCTCGTAATCTGCTATTGCTAGAAAGAGTGTTTCCACTCCGGTCAGACTACGTTCAAACCCGGGTAAGGTTCCTCGCGTATCATCGAATTAAACCACATGTTCCTCCGCTTGTGCGGGCCCCCGTCAATTCCTTTGAGTTTCACCGTTGCCGGCGTACTCCCCAGGTGGATTACTTAACGCTTTCGCTGTAGAGCTTACATTGTATCGCAAACTCCTAGTAATCATCGTTTACTGCGTGGACTACCAGGGTATCTAATCCTGTTTGATCCCCACGCTTTCGTGCTTCAGTGTCAGTTATGGTTTAGTAAGCTGCCTTCGCAATCGGAGTTCTGCGTGATATCTATGCATTTCACCGCTACACCACGCATTCCGCCTACCTCAAACACACTCAAGTAACCCAGTTTCAACGGCAATTTTATGGTTGAGCCACAAACTTTCACCGCTGACTTAAATCACCACCTACGCACCCTTTAAACCCAATAAATCCGGATAACGCTCGCATCCTCCGTATTACCGCGGCTGCTGGCACGGAGTTAGCCGATGCTTATTCATAGGGTACATACAAAAAAGGACACGTCCTCCACTTTATTCCCCTATAAAAGAAGTTTACAAACCATAGATCCTTCTTCCTTCACGCGACTTGGCTGGTTCAGCCTCTCGGCCATTGACCAATATTCCTCACTGCTGCCTCCCGTAGGAGTTTGGTCCGTGTCTCAGTACCAATGTGGGGGACCTTCCTCTCAGAACCCCTATCCATCGTCGGTTTGGTGGGCCGTTACCCCGCCAACAAACTAATGGAACT
>NZ_JBDGDD010000091.1:0-934 GCF_040909065.1 Ruminococcus sp. RTP21359st1_H3_RTP21359_211015 | reverse complement strand
CTCTAGGTATCTTTATCGTTTCCGTGTCTATTATCTCTCTTTTAGCGAAAAGCAAAGAAAGACCTTTAGGAAAAGATGATTCGGGAAATTCTGAAGGTTCTTCTGTCATATTCTCATTTTCCTGAATGATTTCTTCTTCTTGTACTGGAGCAACAACTTTAGCTGGTTCTGTGGTGCTGGCTTCTGGTTGTACTTCCGGAATTTTCTCTTCTGAAGTCTGTTGTGATGAAACAGATTTTATACTTTGAACTTTCTTAGCTTCTTCTTTACCAGCCTGTACCAATGCGAACATTGATGTTTTGGGTTTTCCTGTATTTTTCTTTTCTTCAGCCATAATTTCATTTTTTAACGTAATTGATTAATAATTGTATCATTTCTTCTCCGAAATCATCACAGGTGTGATTATAGTTGTTTATTATCGTAGAAAGGTTTCTTTGGTAATTAACTTTGCTTTCCTTGATATGATTGTTCAGTAGCTCGAAAGGTAAATTGTCTTTGTTTGCTATAAGCTCTTTATATTCAAGCAAATTAGGTGTTACCTTATTGGGCAATCCTTTTACTATTGTTTTGTAACCTAGACTTTCTCGTTTAGATAAGATATTTTCCTTGTAGTAATTGTAGAACTTTACAGTGTGCAATACTTCGATTTTTGAAGGAGCAAAAGGTATAATGACCACATCCATCATCATCAGGGTTTCTACTACTCCTGCCTGTTTCAAGTTTCCCGGAAAGTCAACCACTATTATATCGAAACTTTCTTTGAGAAATTCTATGCTGTTAATGAAGTCTGATGAAGATATACTCATTACTTCATACTCGTCTTTTATATCCTCTTCCTGTTGTGCTTCATCGAAAGCTCTTAACTCCCCCATTGTATTTTGCGCATCGTCTATATCAACAACGCCAATGGTTAAACCTGTCTGCTCGTGGCTCT
>NZ_JBDGDD010000090.1:0-977 GCF_040909065.1 Ruminococcus sp. RTP21359st1_H3_RTP21359_211015 | reverse complement strand
CTTCATCCTCCTCGTATAATAAGTTTGTAAGCAAGAAAAACCGCTTACAGACTTATTCTTTTTTGGGTATAAATGGTAAGGATATCTAAGAGGTACTCCCCTCATCCCGATTCCCATCTATACAGTTGATAGTTACATTTCAATATAGGTAGATCCTGTGGTATGATATCAGGTAGAGTCTGATGTCCGAAGGCACTGCTTCTCCTCCTTTCAGCCGGCTTCGTCCGAGACTGCTTTGAAAGCATTCAGCCTGGCACATACGGCACATTCCGCTGACACAGAATTTTCATCCCCAGCCGTTAGCCCCAGCAAAAAAGGCTGACTGGGTGCATGCTCATTGCGCGAGGGTTCGGTCACCGTATGCGGCACAGGATAAACCTTTTGCTTCAGGCTTCACAAATCCCCATCGGAATGGAGGTGATATCATGTTAAAGCTCAACTATATGTCCACCTTGTTTGTAGGTATTGATGTAAGCTCAAAGACCAATGCCGTCTATGCCATGGACTTTGAGGAAAACAAATACATCTCATCGTCGTTTGGCAATAACCAGCCAGGCGCCGATCAGCTTGTAAATATGATTGCCGAATGCATGCAGAAGCATAAAAACCTGGATACGGTTCTTATCGTGCTGGAATCTACTTCTGTATACAGCGTGCATATTTCAAACTTCCTGTCGGCCAGCGAGGTTCTCATGCCCTACAGGCCTTACGTATTCTGTGTAAACCCAAAGGCCGCTTCGAATTACCGAAAATCCTATATCGGAATGGAAAAGACCGATCCCACGGATGCATATCTCATCGCGGACTTCGGCAGGGTAGGCCGTACGAAAAAACTGGAGCCATGGCGCGGCGGGCAGTTCATATCCCTGAAACGCCTTACAAGGCACCGTATGCACCTTTCTGAGTGCATCACCAGGGAGAAGACTTATATGGTTTCGAATCTTTATCTGAAGTTCAGTGAACTTCAGCTCCTTGAA
>NZ_JBDGDD010000089.1:0-957 GCF_040909065.1 Ruminococcus sp. RTP21359st1_H3_RTP21359_211015 | reverse complement strand
CACCGAGCTCTTTTAATTTTTCTTCACGGCGTCCGACCATTACGACATTCATACCTTCTTTGGCAAGCCTTTCACAAAATGCTTTTCCGACACCTTCAGTAGCGCCTAAAATAATTCCCCATTCTCCATATTTTTCTCTCAATGTCATGTTGATTCTCCTCTCATATATGATATTTTAAATGTACGGTGGAAAAATAAAAATCCACAACTATACTGATATTATAGCACAGATATAAGTGAAACAGTATTAAGCTTCTGATAATACAGAAAAGGATTATACAAAACTGCTACTTGTCAACTGTTTAGAATACCCGTATAATAAAAAAGGTTATTAAACTTATTTCTATGGTAGGAATATAGAAAGGATACATTTGAAAAAGATGGAAGAGTGGGATATACAATATAAAGAGCTCTTATCCATGCCGGAGCAGTCTTATCGCCTGATCGATATTCGGGATGAAGCTTCCATGTCATACGGAATGATTCCGGGGGCAGAGTGGCTTCCGACAGAAACAATCGAGCAGAATCTGGATGCGGCGGATAAGGAAAAGAAGCTGGTGCTTTACTGTACGCGAGGGGCATTAAGTGAAGAATGTGCAGAAGTGCTCCGGGAGAAAGGATATGATGCAGTCAGTCTGGAAGGCGGATATACGAGGTGGTTGTTAGAGCGGATGGAAGCTGAGCAGAAGAAGGAAGAGGAAGAATCAGGTGAAGAACTTTTGCGGGCAGAAGAGATTGAGAAAAGTATCCGCAAAAAATTTCACAAAAGACTGTTCTCGCGATTTGCCAAGGCAGTTCGGGAATATGAGCTGGTGCAGGAGGGGGACAGGATTGCAGTCTGTATTTCCGGTGGAAAAGATTCGATGCTGATGGCAAAGCTGTTTCAGGAATTAAAAAAGCACAACAAGTTTCCGTTTGAGGTGGAATATCTGGTGATGGATCCGGGATACAGTGAAC
>NZ_JBDGDD010000088.1:0-1119 GCF_040909065.1 Ruminococcus sp. RTP21359st1_H3_RTP21359_211015 | reverse complement strand
TCCTTGTTATAATCAAACTTGTCTTCATCTTTCCTGAGTCCATGACTTATGGCCGGATGTAATTTTGATACCAAAGTAAATCCCTTCTCTTCATCTTCTGCCAGTCTAAGGTTTTCCGATCCGGAGTATGCGGTATCACCAATGACAGTGTTCACTTCCATTCCGTTTTTTCTGCTTTGCTCCACAAGCTCTTTCAACTGAGGCCCATCGCCCTTTTCGCCAGAAGTAACAGTAGCGGCTGTTATGATACGCTCATCACTCATTGCAATGTGAGTCTTATATCCGAAAAACGAACTGTCCTCTGTTTTATGACCAATGCGGGCATCTGCATCCTTTGAGGTCGTATAGTGATCCTCTATATCTGAAAGCGTTTCCTTGAGCATGTTAAGTCGCTGCTTTACTGCAGGCACTTCTGAAAGACTGGCATCTGAAGTGATAAGTTTCAGAAGGTCTTTGGTATAATCCAACTCATGCGCAAGATCATCCTCTTTATTCTTAGACGGCAGGGTTTGCGTGATATTATCATCCATGGCATAAAGTACCTTACGCAGTTGCTTTGAACGGAGTCGCAGAATCTCTATCGGGGAGTACGGGTTAGACCTGGCTTCTGTATGAGTAGCATCTACAATAATTGTCCTTGATTTTATGATGCCTTTCTCTATCGCTATTTCTACGCTCTTCTGGATTAGCAGGTTCATAAGATCCATGTCTTCCAGCCGTAACTTGCGGAACTTACAAAGACTGCTGGCATTAATAACGTCTTCCTCTGGAGCCATGCCAAGGAAATACTTAAAGGACATATCATAACGGGAACGCTCTACGACATCTACGTCAGAAATATCGTATATGGTCTTCAGCAGAAGATACTTGAACATGCGAATAGGGGATTCTGCTGTTCGACCATTATCCTTGCAATACTTATTGGCAAGTTCCTGATAGACAAAAGTGAAATCTACAAGATCATTAATGCGGCGAAGAAGATTGTCTTGGGGGACAACTATATCGTAGAGTGAACTATATTCACTGAGCGGAAGTTCTTGTTGTTGTGATAGCATGGACCTTAAATATTATGGCATTAAGGTACTAAAAATCTGCACATAGCCAAATAATATACAGGCT
>NZ_JBDGDD010000087.1:0-1071 GCF_040909065.1 Ruminococcus sp. RTP21359st1_H3_RTP21359_211015 | reverse complement strand
GCGGTGCGCAACGACTTCTTCGGGGAGATGGCCGAGACCGGTGGGGTGCCCCTGAATGCATCCCCTGTTAGGCGTTGGGCCGGTGTCTTCGGGCACCGGCCCTTTGCGTTCTCTATCTCGATGGGCATAAAGAACGTCTTAGATGATCTATTGAGTTCTAACTACTCTGGGAGCATCTTTGTAAGAGAAGTATCTTGTAATTCCAATCAAGGAGGATTGATGAAGGATACTTATTTAAATAAAGCAATTACTATTTTCACAGCTTTCCTCGCTCTATCACTTTGCCTTCTTTTTACCGATGCACATGCCTCAGCTAGCGAGGTTGATCCTTCTCAAGCTACATGGGTCGATCCTCAAGTTCTCCGAGGAGAAGAATCCAGCCCACTAACTTCATATGGGTACGAGGTTTTCTATTCACAGCAGAACGCCAGCACATTTTCTGCCAATAATATTCAGACGCAATGCATCAGCTCGCATATACACACAACGTGGTATGGCCTATCAGCAAGGCAATGTAAGGCGGCGGATGCAACAGGAGCATCATTCACAATATTCAATGCCGCAACGGGAAAAGCAGTAGCAAAGGTTGACCTTAAAAAGGTACCGTTGCCTCCAATTGGGAAAAGCGTTCCATTGGGATGTGTGGTATCGACCGTGGGATTTATTTTGACTATCCCAGGCATGCCAACCAACACTGTAGGCTGGGCATTAAAGGGTGCGAATCTGCTTATTAGTGCAGCAGGAATTAAATTGAGTTGCTAATGAAACTAATTCTTCTTCTGCAGCTTGCGTGTGCCGTCACGCTGATCGTCATCGGGATTGTCAACAGTAATGTCGCCATAGTCTTCATAGGCGTCGCGTCCGCTATTCTGTCAGTTCTCGATAAATGGTCTAGATACAGAAGAAAGTAATGTTAGGGAGAACTGCTGACGGAAAGATAAGCGCTGCTGGAGTAGCAAGTGATGTGAACGTATATACGTTCACTCGATTCGCACCGCGAATCGGCTTGTATGCTCCTAACGGCTATGCCGGTGGCGTGGCTGCCTGATTTCGTGATGGCAATAGAAGCGC
>NZ_JBDGDD010000086.1:0-1090 GCF_040909065.1 Ruminococcus sp. RTP21359st1_H3_RTP21359_211015 | reverse complement strand
ATACCCGATGCGGCTTCTTTTTTTCGTTGACTATAAAAATCGGCTCATTTTTTTAAGCTGCGATATTTTGAGGATTTCTTTGATTTATGTGTTCGCAGCATCTAAATATAGCTACTGTAAGCTCATAAAACAGTCCAGTCAGCCAATCCATACCTTCTTTAGCCATTTTTGCACATATCTTTTTTATATTGAAGGCAATGGCAAAGAAGGAAAAGTCCATGAAGACCTTGTCCTTTCCAAAATGGCGGAAACGTTTGTAATTCATATTGTTTTTCATTTGTCCGAACACGGCTTCCGGTTCTATGCATCTCTGTCCTCTGTGTTTCAGCCCTTCCTCGGAGCAGAGCAGCTCTTTGGCTTTTTGCCTGTATTTTCTGAGCCTGTGATTCAGTTCTATCGTCCTGTTTCCTTTTGCTTTAAAACAACGGCATCTTAGCGGACAGCCTTCACATCTGACGGCTCTGTACCTGGCATTTTCGCTGACATATCCGGATGCGGTTTTCACATGTCTAGTACCTATCCTCCGCATCCTTTGTCCCATAGGGCAGATGCAAAAGTCATGTTCTTCATTGTAGTAGAAGTTTTCTGCCTTGAACGGATCCGGTTTGAATCTCGGCCGCTGCTCCATGTGGAAATAGTTATATTTGACGTAAGCTTCCATGCCGTTCTCTGACATGAAGCGGTAATTCTCCTCAGAACCATAGCCGGAATCGGCAACCACCGTATGAGCCATCCGGTCATACCTGTTTGAAAAAGATTGCAGGAAAGGGATCATGGTCAGTGTATCCGTAGGGTTCGGGAAGAGTGCAAAATCGGTGATGAACTGGTTCTCGGTGCCGATCTGAAGGTTGTAACCGGGCTTCGTCTGCCCGTTACGCATGGCATCCTCCTTCATTCTCATGAAAGTTGCGTCCTTGTCCGTCTTGGAATAGGAATTCCTTTCTTGCAGCGTGTCCAGATGACTGTCGTATTCCTGGAGTTTGTCCCTATGTTCTTCCAGCTCCTTCAGCTGTTTGCGTCTCTTTTTCAGCTCAGTCTTTTCCTCCTTGGTGGAAGGCTCGGGAACCTGTTCCAGCACATGACGTAATTC
>NZ_JBDGDD010000085.1:0-1179 GCF_040909065.1 Ruminococcus sp. RTP21359st1_H3_RTP21359_211015 | reverse complement strand
GTAGGAAAGCAGTCTTTTTTGTGGTATAATAAATTTGATGAAAAAATACCAACAAGAATATAATACACCATATCAATTAAAATTTCCTATAGAAATTGAAAAAATTATTGAAACAACAGATCCAGTATATACATTTTGTGAAGTTATTGATCATATTGACCTAAATAAATACCTGACGACTGAGGAACGCAGGACAGGCAGACCAAGATATGATGAAAAAACTTTGCTAAAAGTAATACTGTTCGCATTCATGGAAAATGGCTATGAATCATTAAGGAAAATAGAAAAGCTGTGCAAAACAGATATCCGTTTTATGTGGTTATTACAGGACGAAGCGCCGCCAAGCCATATGACGATAGACAATTTTATGAACAATGTGCTTAACGGAAAAATAGAAGAGATATTCGCTGACATCAATGCTTACATATTTGAACAAGAAAACGTAGATATGGATCATGTGTACATAGACGGAACAAAGATCACAGCCAACGCCAACAAATACAGCTGGGTATGGAAAAAGAGCTGTGAGAAAAATCGCGTGAAAGTATTTGCAAAGATAACAGAACTGTTAAGTGAGATAAATAAAAGAATAGCCGCATTTGGTGTGAAATTTGGAGTTCGCGAAGAATATGCCATCGAATATCTCGAACAGATATTGAAGCAATATATACAGCTTTGCGGTTTTGATCCTGCTTCTGCTGTCAGGGGACGTGGACATCATAAAACTCCAGAACAGCGATATTATGATAAGCTTACAAGTTACATTGCGAGACTAAAAAAGTATGCAGAGCACATAAAAATATGCGGCAATGAACGAAACAGTTATTCCAAAACAGACCATGATGCAACATTTATGCGTATGAAAAAAGACTATATGGAAAACGATCAACTGCTCCCAGGTTACAACATACAATTTGGCGTTTGCGATGAGTATATCGCCGTATATGACGTAAAGCAGTATGCCTCGGATATGGATTGCTTCAAGCCGCTTATGGAAAAATTCCACAGAATATATGGAAAGTATCCTGAATATCCAGTTACCGACGCAGGCTATGGAAGCTTCAACAACTATCTGTACTGCGAAGAACACGGAATGGGAAAATACATGAAATTCACCATGTATGAAAAAGAAAGCAAGAATATTAAATACCATAATGATCCATACAGAGCAGTGAATTT
>NZ_JBDGDD010000084.1:0-1221 GCF_040909065.1 Ruminococcus sp. RTP21359st1_H3_RTP21359_211015 | reverse complement strand
GACTTGGAGCGTATTACTGATTATATAACTTATTTAGAAAACGGGCGTGTCATTTATACAGGTGATATGGACGGACTTATGCAAAAATATTATCTTATTAAGGGAGAACCAGCAAAATTAACTAATGAGTTAAAAAAAGACATTCTAGGTATTCGGTCAACAACTATAGGTTTTGAAGGACTTGTGGAAACTAAGCTGGCACATAAATATAAAGGATATATTTTAGATGTTCCGACAATAGACGATATAATCATTTGCATGAGCAAGGAGGGGAAAAAATGAATTATTCTTTGAAAATGGCTCGATTAGATTATTTTACTTGTAAGCCAAATATTATTTCGTATTTTACGCTAATTCCTGTAACTATTATATTTTCTTTTATGAGTACATCATCTATTTTTATTTTCAATTTTACTGCTGCTTGGTTTATTGCATTAATGTCAACAAATATTTTTGTTGTTCAGGAAAAAAACGAATTAGAAAGACTATATGCTTCATTATCTCTTACTACACAAAATATTGTAGCAGGAAGATATATTTACACATACGCTACTTTTTTATTGGCATATATATTTACAACACTCGTAGGAGTAATTTCAATTATTTTAAAACATGAAAGTGTGAATGGTTTAGATATAATTACAAGTTTTAGCCTTTCTTTATTTACATTTACTGCGATAATAGCCATACAACTACCTTTATATTTTAGATATGGATATTCAAAGGCAAAAATTTATTGTTTAATTCCATTTGTGCTTGTAATGCTGTTCGTAATGCTTCCTTCATTTATTGGCTCATTAGCTAACATTATTTCGTTCGCAATGGAACATGATATTTTCATAAATATATTACCCATTTTAATTAGTTTATTTATTCTGGGTGTTTCATATTGCTTTTCAATAAGAGGGTATAAAAAACGAAAATGAAAAAGATAGTATGATTTACTAAAGTCTAATATTAGTTACAAACCCTATATCCCTCTAAAATAATTTGTAATAAGGGAGGTGAGTTTTCTTGAAAGAAAACCAATTATGGGTGTTATGTCCTATTTGCAATAATAAGACAAGAATAAAAATCCGCAAAGACACACAACTAATACATTTTCCATTGTTCTGTCCGAAATGCAAAAATGAAAGTTTAGTTAATATAAAAAATGGAGTTATTACAGTTATCAAAGAGCCAGACGCTAAGGTGCAGAGCCGATAATTTGTAGGTTATATC
>NZ_JBDGDD010000083.1:0-1226 GCF_040909065.1 Ruminococcus sp. RTP21359st1_H3_RTP21359_211015 | reverse complement strand
AATTATACTTAGGATAGCTCCCGTCTTGCTTTGGCAACAGTTCTTGAATAACTTCTATATTTTCTGCTCTATAAAGCAGATCTATAAATTTGCAAAACATAGTTAATAATTGCTCGTGAGATAAATTATTTAATTTACCCTCATAAACAATATTTCCATATACATCGCTGATTGTGTAATTATTCTTTTCGTTGTCATCAATAAACATTATTTCACTATTTCGAAAAAATATAGATGTTTGACATTTAAGAAAACTAATATAAAACTCCTGCTTTTCACCATCAAAAGTAATATATTCAAAGTCTTTCTTACAGTTTTCAGTTACATAATTATCATCAACAATATATTTGCAGTCAACGTTATACTCCAATTTATCTATTATGAATTTTTGGATTTCACTATTAGAAAAATCCATACACCATTTTTTGTCTTTCATTATTGAAAATCCACCCCATTCATAAATTGATTTTTACTATAAATACTTTGACAATTTACACACACAGGCACTGTATTACCTGTTCTGGGACGTATAGCACTTGTCATAACAATACTGGATTTATTACCACCTAACTGTTGAACAGCTAAATCCTCTGCGCATATAGGTTTTCCATTTACAGTTTGTCCTCCATATCTCTTAGAACTTTTTACTCCAACCGCCACATTACCAGTATCCAGATCCACCGCTCCAACAACTGTAGTTATGTCATTTCTTTTGGTATTACTCCATGTATCTATTTCTTTTAATTTAGCATCCCTTGCCTCGATTGCTTTTGAGGTTCCTACATTATACCAGTAATCATCATATCTTGCAGCATCCTCAGGAGACATCATATCCCTGAAGCCAACTTCATCCCCACACCCATTATGAACAAAAACACCATTTTCGCCCACAAAGTAAGTATGGAAATCCTCAACCTCAAAATTATAAACCTTGATAGGTGATTCAAGAATTTCGTGCTGAACCCATTCAACTGTTACAAGTTCACCATTGCTGAGAACAAGCACATCGCCTGCACGAAGTGAACGTGCTAAAGTCCAACCAAGTTATTGATAGCAATTATTTTTACAATCCTAATTATACTATAAAATCTGTAAAAAATCAATAACCGAATACAGAAAAAGCAGACGTGGCAAAACGTCTGCTCAGCTATTTGGAGCAAGCAACGGGAATCGAACCCGCATCCCAAGCTTGGGAAGCTTGTATACTGACCATTGTACTATGCTTG
>NZ_JBDGDD010000082.1:0-1232 GCF_040909065.1 Ruminococcus sp. RTP21359st1_H3_RTP21359_211015 | reverse complement strand
GCGTTTGATTTAAGAGGCTCGATAGCAAAGCTGTAAATGAAGATAAGAAGCACTCCTAGGATTATCATTCGTGCGTCGCATATCCACTTTATGAACTCCGCCCTTGCACAGAAAAAGCTTTGTTTAAGGCTGAAATTTTTCATCATAGCTGACCTACACCCCCTTGTCCTTGCGCAAATTCATCACGATAATAAATCCCAGCAGGGTAACGATCGCCCCCGAACAGTTCACCGCAGTTATCCACTTTGCACTTCTGTCAAAGCTTTGTATATACAGAAAATTCGTCACAGAGCTTGGATAAAAGGCGTTTGCTCTATCAAAATCAAAGTTATCGTTGAAAAGATTTGCGTCTATTATCCTATTGAGCATTGTTGTGAGGACATAGTTGAGCATAAAGGGCAGGCAGGTTATGATATACGGATTTTTGCAGAAAGAGCTTAGGAAAAACGCAGGCAGTGTGGAAACTGCACCATATGCGAAAGCTACCGCAAGCATTTTGATTATGGTTTTACCTGTGCTGTCTTGCATTATGTATTGAAGCTGGTCGGCTGATACGTCAAACTCCGAAAGTGGTTGAAAAAGCACTGCACAGGCTATGCCGTAAACAGCTATACCGAGCATAACGGCAAATCCGCCTGAGATAAGTGCGGATATGAATTTTGAAAGATAATATCTTAGCTTGCCTGTGCGAGATATGGTGAAACGCATCAGTCCGTTATTTCGCTCTGCACAGAAAGACACCATGAATGGGAATGCCACGACAATAGGCAAAAACATTGTGATATATCCCGAAAGTCCGTTTCTGAAAACCAGCACAGAGGACAGAATTGGGTCGGTGCGGAGGATATTTTTATCGAGAGTGAAAAGTGACTCAAACACCGAATATGATTTATCGGTGGCAAGGTCTGTATAGGCTGATGAGGTGAAAGCAAGCACTGTTGTAAGCAGCACCGCCCCTGCAAAGCCTATGTTTATTATGCTTTTGTTCAGGTCACATTTTATTGCGTTTAGAAGTTTTAGTTTCATTTCTCTATATCTCCGATCTCGGTGTAGATAAACCTACCAAGATTATTGCTGTCAGCTTTGGCGTAGGCGAGATTTCCAAACTCATGCCCTGAGGGGTCATACTCCGCAGGGTCGGTGCAGATAACGGCGTAATCAAAACTCTCCGACTTTCCGCTATCGAAAAGGTCTGTGGAGCAGTCAAGTATCACCATGACTTCAAGCCCCTC
>NZ_JBDGDD010000081.1:0-1247 GCF_040909065.1 Ruminococcus sp. RTP21359st1_H3_RTP21359_211015 | reverse complement strand
GAATAACGTACTGTAATTCAGTGCTGTCATCAGATGTCACCAGATGTCATCAAATGTCCTAAATGACCATAATAATCTAGTTTTGCTATAATTTTTAGACAAAAATTGCTTTTTGTCTTTTTTATACCTATGTTTGCGAATATAACCGTATTTATCAACAAAAAGCTTTGTAAAAATATGAGACAATTTAAAGTTTTGCTATTGCTCATAGCTATTTCTTGTTCCATGTTTGCGCAAGATAGGCTATCATTGTTTATTGGCAGGGCAAATAAATATGCCTCTGTGGAACTTTCGGATTACCGAAAACGTTTGTGTATAGAATATAATACCCCCAACAATCTATTGGATGATTATTATAGGCAATGTGGAAGAGATTGGGGGAATGTAGGTTTGGCCCTTGAAATAGCCAAAACATCTGGCAGGCACATGCGTGATGTATGTGATTATTATAAACGTTACCATAGGCACGGCTGGGATCGTGTTTTGATAGAGATAGGTATAAGGCCGGGATCGGTATATTACAATCCTTTCTATGACAGGGTAAATTATCATAGTAATTGTTGGCATGAACATTATTGTTCATACTGTGACCATCACCGAAAACATCATCACAAACATTATAAAAAACACAAGAAGCATAAACACAACAAACATTATAGGTGGGATGACGATGACGATGATGATTGGGATGACGATTAACACTTATAGGTATAAAAGTATATTGAAATGAGAAAGATTTTAATTTTTTTAGGATTGTTGTTTGTTATGTTGAGTGGCGTTTATGCTCAAAAAGGTAGACAAGCTATTGGATTCGGACTGAGTTATGGGACGGAAATTGAGAGTATTGGCCTTGGGTTGAAATATCAATACAATATAACCAACCCCATACGTCTTGAGCCGTCTTTGAATTACTTTATAGAAAACGACAATGTTAGTATGTTGGACATAAATATGAATCTCCATTATTTATGTCCCGTAGGCAGAAGCGTAAAGTTATATCCCCTATTCGGTTTTACATTTTCTAATTGGATGTTTGACCTAGGAGATGGTTTTGATATTGATGTGGACGGAGACCATATTCATATAGACAAAGATGATGACAATCATAACGAATGCAGGGTAGGAGTGAATATCGGTGGTGGAGCCGACTTCGCATTGACAAGTAGTTGGATTATGAATTTCGAGTTACGCTACCAACTGGTCAGTGATTTTGATCAGGCTGTATTCAATTTGGGATTCGCTTATCG
>NZ_JBDGDD010000080.1:0-1330 GCF_040909065.1 Ruminococcus sp. RTP21359st1_H3_RTP21359_211015 | reverse complement strand
GCGGCTACGGTATTTCGTTCAACTTCCCATGCTGATAATTCCTTACGAAGATTTGAAATATTATCAATCCTTCTGTTCAAACATTGTCTGGTCATGACGTTAAGTTCGATTTCTGCAATATCAAGCCAGCTGCCATGTTTTGGTGTGTAGTGAATCTCCAACCGCTTCATGATTCTTCTGGCTTCATCAGCAGGGTAACGTTTGTACAATGATGCTGGTTTATGTGTATTAAGATTATCCATTACAAGAATTATTTTTTCTACATCTGGATACATGACATCGGCAAGATATTTGATTTCTTCTGCCCAGTCAATTGCAGTCCGATGTTCCCGAACACTTACATGATGAGCTCCACCAAGCGGTTCTACGAATGCAAAAATGCTGCATGTACCATTTCTGACATACTCAGAATCTACTTTCTGGTCATTGCCGGGGCGCATAGGAAGTGGGGATCTTGCCTCGCCAAGTAACTGATATGGTTTTTCGTCCATACAAACAACGGGGCGTTGTGGGTTATATGGAAGTTCGTATACATCGAGAACATCCTCCATACAAGCTATAAATTCTGCGTCCTCTCTTGAGGGAATGCACCAGTATTCATTTTTGTGAGGTCGAAGTTTGTTTTTTTTAAGGCTCTACGGATAGCATCTTTGCTAACCGGTGTATCAAGCACTACTTTGGCTTCTTTTTCCAGCAGACGCAAAGTCCATCTGGAATGACCTTCTGGAACAGGACCGCAGGCAAGTTCAATAATACGTGCTTCTGCACGTCCATCAAGGATACGCCTTGCATTGTCGGAATTGATATTTCTTTTGAACTCGGTAACCGCTTCAATGCCACCGGAAAAATATTTGGTCACTGTATTCGTTACAGTTGTCAGGCAAACACCATTTGATCTTGCGGATTGCTCATGGGTTAATACTTTCCCATGAGCCTCATCCAAATCAATAATAATCTGGCATCTGCTTCGAATAGTTTTAGATGTATTACTTTTGCGAATTATAGATTTTAATGTCTTCAATTCATCATCTGTAAGTTTAATGACATATTTTCTTGGTCTTGCCATATAAATCACCGCCGTTTTCTTTTATTTTAACATGAAGCGCTATAATAGCTATAAATATTTAGTTAAATGTCAACAATACAGTATACTAGATATCATCCAGCAGAATTTCACAGCACTGCTCAATGCTCCTCAAATATCAAACAACGATATCAATCGTACCATTGCACCACCACTTCAACATTAATATTAGAAACGTTTTAAACTATATAACACAAGAAAACTGATTCCACCGCAATGGATCAGTTTTCTTTAAATAATAGCTAC
>NZ_JBDGDD010000079.1:0-1463 GCF_040909065.1 Ruminococcus sp. RTP21359st1_H3_RTP21359_211015 | reverse complement strand
AAGGACGAATAGGAGGACGCAAGCCCGGTCTAACAGATCAAGCTAAAAGAAAAGCTAAACTAGCGGCTATAGAATACACCAAGTATCTACAAAATGAAATAGGCACGATAGATGATGTTTGCCGGATAGTAGGAATTTCCAGAGCTACCCTATACAAATATCTAAGGATAGAAGGGATTAACATACAGGGCAGCAAAAGATAAGAGGATATTTTTCCGAAAGTATATTCTTAATTATCTGTCTACTAATTGATAATATCAAGTTTAAATATAAAAAAGTACTTAGAAATTTGCTCAATACTATCAAATATGATATCTTTGAAATAAATTCTAAGTAAAATGAGTAATATAATATCTAAATATAAAGAAACAGGCATGATAAGCATAGATCAACCAGTAGGATATAACACCATGAAATCCCGTCTTTACAGCTGGAAAAAGCGAGGTTTGTTATCACATATTCGCCGGGGAGTATATTTGCCGGCTAACATACAGAACAAGTATCAGATAGCTTGCAATTCCGTTGATAACGGTTGCCTAGCTTATCATTCTGCATTAGAGTTCTATATGTTACAGACACAGGAATTTAACTGGCTTTATGTGCACAGTTCTACTCCCTTCCGGTCTTTTGAGTACCTGAACCAGCGTTATGTATATAAGCCTTTGCAGTTTATATACAAACCATTGGTTACAAAAAAAGATACCGGCTATCCTATCACGGTTACATCGATCAGCCAAACCATAATTGACTGCTTAAACAATATAGGCTTAGCCGGTGGCATTGAAGAACTGTTATTTGCCTTAATCGAGGTTGATCCGGATTCCGTAATAGAAGAAGATATGTTAGAATGCCTGAAGCTATACCAAAAGAAAAGCCTGTATCAACGTACAGGATTCATCCTGTCCCAGCTTCAGGAACAACTAAACCTATCGGATATGTTCTTCGATGTATGTAAAAAGAAGATGGGTAATACAACAAGTTACCTTACAAATCCTTCCCGTTGTGATACCTATTTCAAGGAATGGAATGTATGTGCGCCTAAAGATGTAATGAAAGAAATAGAGAAAGGAGTATATTATGAGTTTTGATTATACACAAGAAGAAATCACTAGACTAGCAAAAGAAAATAATTTTACGGTTGCTGGAATAGAGAAAGTTATGCGATTATCCAATATCCTCAATGACCTTAACAATCAGCCGGAGTTTAGCGGTAAATTGTTACTGAAGGGGGGAACGGCTATAAACCTGCTTGTTTTCGATCTTCCCCGGCTTTCTGTCGATCTGGATCTTGATTTCTCTAAAAACGTATCTAAAGAGGATATGTTAGCGGAGAGAGAACAAATCAACAAGGCTTTAGATAGCTATTTCCAGCAGAACGGGTATAGGAAGACCGAAAGAAGTAATTTTACCCTAGATTCTCTCTCTTTGCACTATAATACGGTGACAGGAAGCGGAGATAAGAT
>NZ_JBDGDD010000078.1:0-1632 GCF_040909065.1 Ruminococcus sp. RTP21359st1_H3_RTP21359_211015 | reverse complement strand
CATCACAGGATACCATTCGGATCATCCTGGATAATCATTCTGCACATACTTCCAAAGAAACACGGCGCTTTCTGGATACTATGCCAAAGGGACGTTTTAAATTTGTGTTTACACCAAAACATGGCTCATGGTTAAACATGATTGAAAGCTTCTTCAGCAAGATGACCAGACAGATGCTTCGAGGAATTCGTGTCAATACCAAACAGGAGTTGGAAGAACGAATTTACAAGTACTTTGACGAAGTGAACCGTGAACCCGTGGTTTATCACTGGAAGTATAAAATGGATGAAATCAGTGAAGAGGAAGCAGTATCAATTTAATATAGCAATTATTTAATATTCGTTATACTAGTAAACTGAAATGCTCCCAATCGGTACGCATAAGCTGTCCCATGTTCAATAGCAGGAGAACCGCCACGAACAGGAACAGGAGCGTACCTACGCAGAAGCGGTACACAAGGTTCTTGTCGCTGGCTCTGATACGCTTTCCCTTTCTATTTATCAAATATTCATCTCCTTTCAAAAAAACTGGCAGTCGTTTATGACTACCAGTTCATAGGTATTATTTATTTTCTTTAGTTTGTTCTATAGATTTAACTGTTACGCCATCTCCAAATGAGCGTTTAATAATAGCAGAGAATTTATTTATAATTTCAGCAACTTGTTCCTCTGAAAGAGAATGCTTTTTTAAATCTTCTGGCGTTAATTGCTTTGTAAAAGCCTTGAAAATAATTTCATTGTATTTCCCTAACCCGGATAAACCGGAAAAGTTATTTTTATTTTCTACCCCTTGTGTTATTCTAAAGAAAAAGGGGGTTTTTATATGTTACTCACTGATAAATACGCTGATAAAATTCATGGCATCATTACCTGTTATGACCGCATGATCATTCAGGGATATATCCCAAACTGGAGCCATGCGGAAGCAATGACTGCCTATATGAAACTCAACGGTATCCGTATTTTTGATTATCCCACCAGTTTCTCCCAGCCCCTTACGGAACAGGTCCGTCAGAATGCGGAAAAGATTGCTCACGAAAATGGAATGGAAATTGAGTTTATCCGAAAACTCCATGCTTTTCGAAAAGATGACCGCATCCAGAACATCATTGCCGAAACCGGAAAAACGGAAGGTCTGATCCATATCTTTTCTGCTATGGAATGCTGTAATACCTACAGGCCCTGGCATGATAAAACAACTGGGAAGACCTTCCTGAAGTTTGACCAGAGCAAGTGTCTTCATTACTATTTCTATTTTATCGACAGGGAACTTGGCCTTTGCTATCTTCGTGTCCCTACATGGCCGCCTTTCCGTCTTCAGTTTTACATGAACGGTCATAACCTGCTCGCCTATAAGCTTGATAAAAAACAGCTTTCTTACCGGATGCAGGACAACGCGTTCCTTGAAATCTCCGATATTGAAACTGCTCAGAAACTTTCTGACCGTATCAACCCGCAAGGGCTCCATAAAGTTCTCGATGTCTTTGCCAGACGCTACAGTCCCGTTCCGGAATCTCTCGGGCTGGGTTATACCTGGACGGTTCAGCAGATCGAATGTGCCACGGATATCATGTTCCGTAAGCCGGAATACCTGGCACCAATCTATGATGAAATCATCCACACTGCGATATAT
>NZ_JBDGDD010000077.1:0-1567 GCF_040909065.1 Ruminococcus sp. RTP21359st1_H3_RTP21359_211015 | reverse complement strand
GGAAATGATCTGGAAGAGGAGCCTGCTGCCCTCCTCGTCTATGGGCAGGTAGCCGAACTCGTCGATGATGAGAAGTCGGGCCTTGCCGATGCTCGCGAGTTCCCGGTCGAGCCGGTTCTCCTGCTGGGCGCGGCGCAGACGCATGAGCAGTCCGGTCGCGGTGAAGAAGCGCACCGGGACGCCCCGCTCGCAGGCGAGCCGTCCGATCGCGATGGCCAGGTGGCTCTTGCCGGTGCCGACGGGCCCGTAGAGCACGAGGTCCTCGCATCCGGCGACGAAGTCGAGGTTCTCGAGCTGCGCGCGCCCCCAGTCGGCGGGCATCTTCAGGTTGGTCCAGTCATAGCCGTCGAGGGTCTTGTCGGCGGGGAAGCCGGCCTGTTTGAGCAGGCGCAGGCGTTTGGATCGCTCGCGCGAGTCGAGTTCGGCCGTAAACCATCGTTCGATGAAGTCGAGCTGGTTGGGCGTGGCCTCGGCGAGCGTCCCGGCGAGCACGCTGCGTGTCAGGGTCAGGCTGCGGCTCATCTTCAGGATGCGTTCGCTTTTCTCGGTCGTGGACGCGCGCCTGCGTCGGGTCTCCGGGATCACCGGATCGGGTCTGACGCTCACCGTTCTTCCCCTCCGTCGTCCGTGCCGGTGATGAACCGGTCGTAGCCGCTCAGGTCGGGCTCCTCGATCCCGCCGGGGTATTCCCACTCGCCGTCGCGCATGCGCAACGCGATCGGGGTGAGCGAGTCCGCGTGCAGGCCCATGTCCCTGTTCGAGCGCAGGATCTCGCCGCACGCCTGCATCGCGGGATCGAACCCGGCCGCCCGGCACGCGTCCCCGATCGCTTTGAGGCTCTCCCTCAACGTCTTTTCGTCCATGGAATCAAGCCACGCGCGTATATCGTCGGGCACGTCCGGGCGGATCGAGCTTTCCCGCCACGCGCGGGGTTTGACCGCGAGCCGGGGAAGCACGAGCGCGGGATCCTCCACATTGCGCGACCGTCCGTACTGTCTGGGATACTCCGCGAAGAGCTCGCCGGTGGCGGGCGAGGTGAGCGTGACCGTGTCCCACCGGATCGCGGCCAATACCCTGGAACGCGCCGAATCGGGGCCGGCGAGGTACCGGTTCGAGTCGATGTCGACCAGCCCGTACTTGTCGGCCGTCCGGCTTTCCCAGCGAACCGGGTCGAACGCCGTGGACGGCAACGGCATCAACGCGGCCCTCTCCTCGTCGAACACCTCGGCCACGGGCACGTCCAGCAACCTCGGGCAATACGAGTCCCTGGCGAGCCCGTCGCACCGCTCCAGCAGGAGACGGCTCAACTGCCCATACGATTCCGCGCGCATGGGCGGCACCATGAGATTGCGCCGCAAAAACCCGACCGCGTTCTCCACGCTGCCCTTCTCGTTGCCCGAATACGGGTTGCAGAACCGGACCTCGAGCCGGTAATGCGCCACGAACGCGGAGAACACCCCGGTCAACGCGACCTCGCCCTTCGCGTTGCGCCGGCCGGCACCGGTCGCGTTGTCCATCACGATCACGGGAGGAACACCCCCGATATGCTCGAACACGAGCATCAGGC
>NZ_JBDGDD010000076.1:0-1687 GCF_040909065.1 Ruminococcus sp. RTP21359st1_H3_RTP21359_211015 | reverse complement strand
GTTATGGGGTACATGGGTGAAGGTAAACATCCGGACTGCCTTCACCTCAGGATTTTGCCTTCACCATGTCTCGTCCTGATTTTGGTTGACTGTGTATTAAAAAAATCCTGTTATAGGTTGTCTATAAATGTAAAAAAACAGACAATCCTTTCTTAATCCTAAAATAAGTTACCTTATCCTGTTTCACTACAGGACAGGGGGCTTTTCACAGCCAAACTCATCGGCCGGGGAGCGCCCAAGCGGCAAGGGGCAGGGCCACCTGTCCCGACGAGCGTTTCCGGTCTCTGTTCTATTTTGTTGCAAATATATCAGTTTAATCCTGTTCATAAAAGAATAGCTTGTTTACGTTTATAAATAGTTTTCCATTTTCTTTTTAAAGGCCCCTTCTTCGCATGCGCCTCTTCAGGTGTCAACATTTCCACACTACTGTGAGGGCGCCGGGTGTTATAAATATCGATCACTTTCCTCACTATATCCCGAGCCTGGCCGAGCGTTGTTATCATTTCTTTATTCAACCATTCTTCTTTTAATATTCCATTGACACGTTCAGCTATTGCATTCTCTCTGGGATCTCCGTTTTCTGTCATACTTATACGACATTTAATGCCTTGTAAAATTGAGATATAATCTTTGCTACAATATTGTACTCCTCTATCCGAATGATGGATCAGATCGCTTCCCGGGGGAAGTGTTTCCAAGGCCATATTCAACGCTTTTATCGGACCGGACATCTCCAGGGAATCCTCCAGGGCCCAACCGACAATCTTACGGGAGTATGCATCTGTGAGCAAACTCAAATAATAGAATCTCCCTTCGACATTGCGGACATAAGTGATATCAGCTACATATAACTGATTGGCTGATAGCGGATCATAATCTTTTATCAGATTTGGATACTTATGAAAACGGTTCCATGACAGAGTTGTTACCGGCCGATAAACCCTGGAATGTCTGATCAACAAACCATTGTCGCGTAGCAAGTCAAAAAACTTATCGCGCCCTATATCCAAATCAGGATGTATCTTGGTTTTTAGGATATGATACAACTTACGACCACCTAAAACCGGTTGGTCCTGACGCAGGCTGTTTACCATTTTAAGGATTATTTCCTCACACAACAATTCCGATTGTAACTGTTTTTCTCTCTTATAATAGGCTTGCTTGCTATACCCAAACAACGAACAACAATCAGGGATACTTATTTCCGGCTGATTGTCATGAAGCCTTTTCACTGCTTGGTGCCAGAGTTTTTTCGGATATCGATGTTATAGTGTTCATTGGCTAGTTCTATTAGGATTTCCATCGCACGGCGATGAGCTTGCTCATGCTTCAGTTCCTTCTCTTTATCCTTTAACTCCAACTCTTTTTGTTTGAGGGCGCGTTCCAGTTCTTTGATCCGTTTGGAAAGATCCGATTCGTTTTCTGTCATTTTTATTGATCGCTTTTTGAGTTTCAGTGGTTTTATTGACACTGATGATTGTCTTTTTGCCTCAAATTTACGAATCCAATGCGATATTACCGTAGGGTCGCTTATGGAATATTTAAAGGCGATCTCTTTACGGCTTACTCCTAAGCGATATTCACCTATAGCTGCTAGGCGAATCTCCAAAGGATAAGGTTCACCCTTGCGACGAGTCAATGACTTCTCTTTTTTCATCTTTGTTGACTTTCATAAAAGTCAACAAAG
>NZ_JBDGDD010000075.1:0-1764 GCF_040909065.1 Ruminococcus sp. RTP21359st1_H3_RTP21359_211015 | reverse complement strand
TGACCCGCCCCCTGTCAAGTAGACAGCGCAAAAAACAAAAATATTCTATGTTGTGACTAAAAGCAGTCTGTGCAATTTGTGCAGGCTGCTTTGTTGTTAGCAAATGGCAAGCACCGACCAGCTAAGCAGCATACGCTTCATGGTATTCCATAGGTGTCATGCTGCTCAGTTTGATCTGGTAACGCCTTGTGTTGTAATAGGTTATGTATTCCTCTATCGCTGAAATCAGTTTGGTCTTATCCGTAAACTTGCGAAGATAATACATCTCCGATTTTAAGATTCCCCACCAACCCTCCATTGGTCCGTTGTCGATGCATCTCCCAACACGGGACATACTTTGTATCATTCCTGCATCAGTCAGTTTTTGATGAAATAATTTGTTGGTATACTGAAAGCCACGGTCACTGTGGAAGATTGGGTGAGCATCAGGATTCAATCGAACAGCTTCGTCAAATGTAGAAAACACAAGTTCGTTGTTATTGCTTTCCATAATTTTGTATGTTACAATTCGTCTGTCATACAAATCAAGAATTGCGCTGAGATACAGTTTTCTGATCTCTGTTCCTACGTAATATTTAAATTCAGTTACATCTGTAAGCCATTTTTCGTTCGGCTTATCTGCGTGGAAATCTCTGTTCAGAATATTCTCCGCTGTGAATTGCGGCGTTGATGGAATATATGTATTCTTCTTGACACGGGTAACAGATTTCAGATGAAGAATCTGCATCAGTCTGTAGATGCGCTTCTTGTTGAAATGTACATCATGCTCACGGTTGATCACGACCGTCATCTGACGATAACCTAAGATGCCGTTGCGCTCCTCATAGTGCTGTTTGATCCATTCTACAAGCTGCTCATTGATCTGCTGGCTATGGCTCGGTGTCCGATGCAGCCACTTGTAGTAAGCCGAGCGTGCAACGTGTACAGCAGCGCAGAGCTTCTGAATCGGATAATGCTCTGCTTCATTCATGTATTTGATTGCAATATACTTGTCCACGTTTCGTACTCCGTTCAGTGACCGCCCCCTCTCAGCTCCCTGAGTTTTTTTAACAGTTTAATTTCCATTTCCTGATCTTTAAGCTTTGCTTGTAATATCTTGTTCTCCATACGAAGACGATCAGCTTCTGTAAGGTCTTCTTGTTTTTTTGATTTTCCTCGATGGTCAATCAGTCCTTCTACACCATTTATTTCATATTTCCTTACCCATGAATATATCTGTTGATAAGAAATATTATATTTTTCAACTGTCAGGGTGTAGTTCTTATTATTTTCAATGCAGAAGGCAACAATTTCCGCACGTTCTTCCTGTGTGGTTTTTCTACCTTTGTTCATGGCAAGTCCTCTTTCTGAGCGTTTATGCTCTTTAAATCTCTTGCCATTATTATACCATGAAATCCATCTTCTGAGGACAATATCCGTTGAGATTTTATACTTTATACATATTTCTGTTAAGCTTCCTTTTCCATTGAGGTAATCTTCTACTGCTGCTTCTTTTATTTCATTGGTATAGTGTCGATACGGTGATGCCTTTGCAACGGATTCGATTCCTTCGGTTTTAGCTCGGCATACCATTCTTTTCATCGTTGTAGCCCCTATGTTGTATTTTCTGGCAATTGCCTTGTATCCACCTTTACCATCAAGGTATTCCTGTACTGCTGCAACACGTTCTTCACTTGTAAGTGATTTCTTCTTTGACATAAAATAACCCCCTTTAGAGTTACACCATTTTATTATTTCATGTGTCTACTCTAAGGGGATTATATC
>NZ_JBDGDD010000074.1:0-1841 GCF_040909065.1 Ruminococcus sp. RTP21359st1_H3_RTP21359_211015 | reverse complement strand
TTTTTACACAGGAATTTTTGTTCTCTTTCTATAGGGGCTTGAAACAATCCATTTATTGGAAACAATTAAAGACGGAGCTGGTTTGCCCCAGTGCTTTTTAAGAAACAGGGCAATTATTTTATCTCCACAAAGGCTCTTGTTCCCAATTATGAGGAAAGCCTAATAAACGAGTTCTTACTGATGGGTATTTCGATAAAAGCTGCTTGAAATCTGCAACAAAAGTGTTGCCCATAGAAATGGAGTTAAGCCAATACACCACATAGCAGAGTTGCGGATAAAGTGTTTGTTCACGGAACGAGAAATCCGTAATCCATGTGTTTGGCATACGCATAGGCATCATTGGCTTGACAGGAAAGACCCGATTTGACAGTCTTGAATGATGGGCGCAGCAATTACGAAGTACGGGTCTGGGTACGGATTAAAAGGCTAAGTGATTATTTCCAGTCATTTAGCCTTTTTAATTATCTAATTTTTCCCCACATTTTCCCCACAGCTGTCTATTTATATATTTTAGGTGGGTTCTATCAATTCCATTTTTTATTTCTTGCATAAGGCAGCAGAACCCTTTAACTGTCTTGAGCAAGATAATCTTGCGTAAAGTTAAGCAATTTAATCTACCCCCCCCCCAAAAAAAATGAGGGATTTTTGCATTTTTGAGGATACACCCCGTCTCTTTTTATTGGGCAATCGCCAATTCACGTTTATTGCACACAATCTGGATGTAGCGGAAGATGTTGTAGGTCAAATTTGTCATCGCCACATTCGCCTTCGCCCGTACAATCCCTATTGTCCTGACAATAAGGCCGTGCATACTTTGCTCTTCAAAACCGAATACGTGCTCGACAAGGCAACGGGTCTTGGACTTGCGCCTGTTCTCAGCCTTCTGTTTTTCTGTCAGAGGATGATTCCGACGGCCTTTCTCGCAGATTATCGGATTCATGCCATGCTCCTTCACGGTTGACTCCTGCCCGGCATATCCTGCGTCAAGATACAAATCCTTATCCTTGTCTGACTCATCAAGCAGCTGCTCAAAACCTTTGGAATCATGCACATTGGCAGGCGTTGTTGCATACGAGAGGATTACCTTGTTGCCTTTGTCTACCTTGACATGCTGCTTGTAGCCGTAAAACGTGTCACCGCGCTTCTTCGTCCAACGGGCATCCACATCCTTATGGAATTTCTTGTGAGGATTGTCATTCCACAGTTCGTCGCCCTTGCCCTCCTTTATCTTCGCATTCTCCTCACGAGTGTTGCGCTGGCGTGGGGCAACGACAAAACTGGCATCTATGATCCGCCCCTCGTTGAACTGAAGGCCCTTGGCCTCCATGAACGTACGGAAGTCTTCAAACAACTTGTCATACGCACCGACGGACGTGAGGGCTTCGCGATACTTCCAGATTGTCTTCTCGTCCGGTACATCATCCACGTTCTCTATCCCCAGAAAAGCGCGGAAACTGGTGCGGTCCACTATCTGATATTCTATCTGATGGTCACTCAGGCCATAGTAACGCTGGAGAAACAGTATCTTGAACATCAACACACAATCTATGGGAGGACGCCCGGCATTGCCCTTACGCTCGCCTGTGAACAGAGAGGCTTCCAATGTCGGACGGAATATCTCAAAGTCCACCAATGACGACAGTCTCTCTAGTGGGTTGCCTATCACGTTAAGGCGAGACGATTGATTCTCGGATTCAAACACACTTTTATAGCGTAACTTGCGATAGCGGCTTAACTTGTTCATGATCAATGATTATTTTGTCTGTTTCTGCAAATATAAGCATTTTATCCGCTTATGCAACTTATAATCAGGGATTTAATTTATAGAAGTCCCCTAAAAG
>NZ_JBDGDD010000073.1:0-1792 GCF_040909065.1 Ruminococcus sp. RTP21359st1_H3_RTP21359_211015 | reverse complement strand
GTAACAGGCATGGCAAAGGTAGCAATAAAATCCGAAAAAATCACTCCTTTTGGAGGCATATTTCCAATCATGGAGCAATTTACCTCCCTTCTCTCCTCTACAATTGACTCAACACTTGGGTTGAGATGCAAACTCTATGGTTATCAATACAGCGAAATCATCCGCTCCCTCCTATGCGTTTACTTCTGCGGCGGTTCTTGCGTTGAGGATGTCACCACCCACTTAATGGGTCATCTTTCCCTTCACCCCACACTCCGCACCTGTAGCGCCGACACCATCCTTAGGGCAATAAACGAACTGGCCGGGGAAAACATCTCATACACATCCGATGCCGGCAAGTCCTATGACTTCAATACGGCAGACACGCTCAACACATTGCTCCTGAATTGCCTGTTGGCCACAGGGCAGTTGAAAGAAGGCGGGGAATATGACGTTGACTTCGACCACCAGTTCATAGAGACGGAAAAGTACGATGCAAAGCCCACGTACAAGAAATTTCTTGGTTATAGGCCAGGAGTGGCCGTTATTGGTGACATGATTGTCGGCATAGAGAACAGCGACGGCAACACCAATGTACGCTTTCACCAGGAGGACACGCTAAAGAGGATTTTGGAGAGGCTTGAAGAAAAGGGACTGACAGTCAACCGCTTCAGGGCCGACTGCGGCTCATGCTCGGAAGACATTGTGGATGAGGTCAGGAAGCATTGCAGGACGTTCTACATACGCGCCAACCGCTGCAGCTCGCTCTATGATGACATCTTTGCCCTCAGGGGATGGAAGAGGGAGGAGATTAACGACATTGAGTTTGAGCTGAACTCAATTCTCGTTGAGAAATGGAAGGGCAAGCCGTATCGCCTGGTAATCCAGAGGCAGAGACGCATGGGCTGTGAACTTGACCTGTGGGAGGGGGAATACACATACCGCTGCATCCTGACCAACGATTACGAAGCATCCATGAGGGACATCGTGGAGTTTTATAACATGCGTGGGGGAAAGGAACGCATCTTTGATGACATGGCGGGTGGATTCGGATGGGGCCGACTGCCAAAATCATTCATGGCGGAAAATACTGTGTTCCTGCTCCTGACGGCACTGATACGCAATTTCTACAAGGCCATCATGCAAAGGATTGAAGTGAAGAAGTTCGGGCTAAAGGAAACCAGCCGTATCAAGACCTTTGTCTTCAAGTTCATCTCCGTGCCTGCAAAGTGGATTAAGACTGCAAGACAATATGTGCTGAACATCTACACCGACAACCATGCATATGTAGAAGCCTTCAAAACTTCTTCAGGATGATTTCCATCACTTGATGGCCACTAATTGCGTATTGCCTCAAGTCGCTTTATGGGGTAAGGGGATACTAGGCGCATTGAAACGGACGCGAGGACTTAATGGCTGTCTAACTAATCAAAACCCCATTTATCTTCATGTAGGTGGCAATTAGTGAGGGAAGTTGCGGATTTAAGGATATTCAAATCCTTGTATATAAAAATATGAGAAAAAGTCTAAAAATGATTTTTATTTGGCAGACGCATCTATATCCAGGCTATTCAGGTAATCCGCTACAAGCCGCTCGAGTTGTCCTTGTCTGAAATCAAACCATTTCTGACGGTATTCGCTTCCATCAATGACATATTTGAAATTTCTGAATGGCTTCCGTCCCGATACGGCTTTCCGCAACCTCTCTTTTATTCCGGCATCATCCGGTATGCAATCCCGAATGAAACGCTCCATGATCCCGAAGGACTCTCCCAGCTCCGGCGGGTCAATGCGGACGCAGTTCTCCCAACGC
>NZ_JBDGDD010000072.1:0-2075 GCF_040909065.1 Ruminococcus sp. RTP21359st1_H3_RTP21359_211015 | reverse complement strand
CATATATATCAGGCAATCAAAGAAGAACATGAAGATCATAATTATTCAGTTGCTGCACTTTGTAAACTTGGTAATGTTTCTAGAGCAGCTTATTATAAATGGCTACACAGAGAAATTCCTAAAAGTGAGCAAAAGAATAGGCTTATTGCTGACGAGATAGAAAAGATTCATACAGACTCACCGGATAAAGGCTATCGAAGAATCAGAGATGATTTGGAACGATATCATGGTATTGATGTAAACGATAAACGTGTACTACGCATTTGCCGTAAACTTAATATAAAATCAACTGTCAAGTATTCTAACAACGGATGCACAAGACAGGCTGCAAACCCTCAGTATATAGCGGAAAACATACTTAATCGGGAGTTCACTGCCAAAGCATCAAATGAAAAATGGCTCACTGATGTGACAGAATTCCATTATTATATTGGGATTGAAAAGCATAAAGTTTATCTAAGTGCAATACTGGACCTATATGATAGACGGATTGTTTCGTATGTTATTCGTGATAAGAACTACAATGCTTTGGTGTTTGATACGATAGACAATGCTTGAAGTGCTATAATAAAGTTGTAACAGAAGTGGCTAATAAGATATAATCATCTTACAGAGAAAAGAGGAAGTATTATGTCACAAAGTTACACACCTGAATTTAAAAAGAAAATCGTTCGCCTTCATATCGAAGAGGGACGTACTTACAAAAGCATCACTGCAGAGTATGGTGTATCAAAAGCCAGTATCTCCAAATGGTGTGCTGAATTTAGCGAAGAATGCCATACAAAAGCCCAGCAGAATCCAGATGCTCCTAATGATCTGGAACTTATGAAAGAAAACCTCCGTCTCCGTAAGGAATTGGAAGAAGCAAAAAAGGAGAATCTCTTCTTAAAAAAAGCAGCGGCATTCTTCGCAAAGGAAATCGATTAGAGGCTTATCGATTTATTGACCAATATCATGAGACATTCGGTATCCGCTGGCTGCTTAGACGGCTGAAAATTTATCCGAACGCTTACTATAACTACCGGAAACACCGGAAGGCGGATTATCACGCCCATAAAGCAGAAGTCCAGGCACAGATTCATGAAATCTATCATGAACACAATGGTGTCGATGGTTACAGGAGCATGACAGTCTATCTGGCACGTAAGGGATATCACTACAGCCCTGCAACCATACATAAGTACATGAATGCGGAGTTGGGACTGAGATCCATCGTTCGTCCCCAAAAAACAGATTATGAACAGGGAAAACCACACAAGGTGTTTGAAAACAAACTTCAGCAGAATTTTATGTCGGATAAAATCAATCAAAAATGGTGCACAGATTTCACATACTTATTTTTGAAGAACCATGATGTGAGATACAATTGCAGTATTATTGATCTTCATGATAGAAGTGTCATTGCCAGCATAACGGATCGGCACATCACCAGTGATCTTGCCATCCGCACTCTACAGAAAGCATTGGATTCTCAGCCAGCTATCAAAGGAGAATTGATCCTGCATTCCGATCAGGGCTCACAGTATACATCTAAGGCATTTACTGATTTTTGCAAGTCAGTGAATGTGACGCAGAGTATGAGCAAAGCAGGTTATCCCTATGACAATGCACCGATGGAGCGTTACTTCAATACACTGAAGAATGAATGCACAAATCTGTATGAGTTCAAAACAGAGGAAGAACTCTACCAAGCAGTGGAGGAATTTTCCTATGTCCACTACAATCATGTACGCCCGCATAGCTCCAACGGTTACCGTACGCCATATCAGGCACGAATCGCAGGATAAAAAAGGGCTGCCCGAGCAGATTGCTTGATTACTCAAAATCGGAACGGTTAGCTTTTGTCAAGGGCAAAGCTGCGACAGCGGTGTGAAACACCCTTGATGAAATCTGACAGTTCCGATAGATTCCAAACTGCAATCCACCGATTTTATTAGCCATAAGTGTTACAAAAATGCTTGACCACAACAGTTTTTGGTCATGCCAGACAACGATCCGTCTTTTAATTTTTTGATTTCCATGTTTTATACCACCATGTTTGATGTGCTGATCCATACGGCAGACCATGAATGTGG
>NZ_JBDGDD010000071.1:1027-2156 GCF_040909065.1 Ruminococcus sp. RTP21359st1_H3_RTP21359_211015 | reverse complement strand
ATGTATTTCAGCCAAACCTTTGTCTTGTGCCCGTTTCACAATGGAACAGTTTACCATTCCTTCGATCATCTCGGGAAGTACGGTCAGTATATCAATGCGCATCATATTTTATTTCAGATTTATGGTGCAAATGTAGGAGATTTCCCAAAGTCTGCAAAATAAAGTTTTGTAAGCATGGATTTTTAGTTTTTTGCAAAACAACTATCATACTATCATAATTGAGTTTATGTGCTTGTAAAACAGTATGTTATTCTATGATAGTTCTTGTTTTTAACTATCATTCATCTATCATAACTATCATGGGTAAAGTAATCGTCTCCGCGATGCTACCTTTGCCATTTATGGGGGAGTAAATTTCTTATAGTCTCGTGATCTGTATTGGGATTTATATCAATGAGCTTAGTAAGCAAATCTTTAAAATACTCAAATGAGTTAATGTTGTTGAGCCTGCACGAACAAGCCAGTGAGTAGATCAGTGCAGTCCTTTTAGCCCCCTGATGACTCCCACAGAATAAGGAGTTTCTGCGGCTTAAGCTAATATATCGCATTAGTCTTTCAATCGCATTATTGTCCGGAGCATAGTCTGCACTGCGGATATAATTGCATAAAGCATCATATTCGTTTAACGTATAGTTAATCGCCTTACTTAATTCACTTTTGGGTAAAGTCGACTTTTTGTTTTTTATATTTATCAGTTCCTCTTTTAATTCTTTGAGGATAGGGGGAGCATATTTATTTCTATAGTCCAGTATCTGGCGGGCTGTCCAGTCCGGGGGAATGCGGTGTTCATTTTGGTAAAGACGATTGATGATTCGTACGATTTTTTCTGCATCCTTGTTTCCTGTTATATTCAGGAACTTGCGTTTGCAATGTTGGAAACAGGATAGGCGGATGGCATCCGGATAGGCCTCTTTTTCTATTATCTTGTAATTTCCTAATCCGTCACTTTGTATAGCTCCCCGGTAGTCTTCCCTGAGATAACCGGTCAGGATCTTTCTGGAACGTGAACCGTTTTCGTAAAAGAAATGTACCAGTTTTAGATGATTAGCCAGTGCTGCCCAAATATATCCTTTGGCTGTGGATTTGCCGGATGAGTTGTTTGTATCACTGGTAAGAACGGTATAATAGC
>NZ_JBDGDD010000071.1:0-874 GCF_040909065.1 Ruminococcus sp. RTP21359st1_H3_RTP21359_211015 | reverse complement strand
AAAAAACGCCGCCTTTAAGGTGGCGTTTTTTAATTCGAAATCATAAGAGCCTGTTTAAATTTCTCTGAAATAAATTTTGCATAGCCCTCATCGGCCTGCTTTATTCTATTATAGGATTATTTTGAAAAACAACTGTCATACTATCACTAATTTCCTTTTATCAATTGAATATCAATAGACACAAGCAATGATAGTAGGTATGACGGATGCCTATTCCATCTATCATACTATCACTAACCGCCTGTCCAAGATTCTTCTTCACATGACTTATTTTCAATAACATAATAAGATAAACCCATTGACACCCGGGTCTCGATATCATTCACACTCGGGTGTCAAGACCGTTCACATCCGGGTGTAAAAAGCCTGTAAACGGGAATCTTCGGCACTTTTTCTGCCTGTTTGAAGCAAAATAAGTCACGTGTTTCAACAAAAAAGACGGCATCTCCTACAGAAAAACATCCTCAATACAACTCTCACAACCAACAAATGCAAAATTTAAACAGGCTCTTAGTATATTAGAATGAGCGCTCGGCATTGTTCGTAAATATTAGACTCTCCGGAAGTTGAGGTTTATCGCATTTTCCTGTTTCCCTCAGTTTGGCTGACAAAACGGGGTCGGTAATCGGATAAGCTACCGGTCTTATTGCTCCTTATCTCAGCGATAATACTAAATAACACTCCGTAAGCGAGTGATAACACAGTTTCTCCTCGGAAGGCTTTTCCTTTGCAGTGTCAATTGAAAAACGAATGAAAATGAAACGAATACTTTATTACTCTCTGGTTTTACTTACTGCCGGTAATGGGATGTTACAAGCGCAGAACTGGATTCATGGAAAAGTGGTCGATAAAGAAGAACGACCGGTAGACGGGG
>NZ_JBDGDD010000070.1:0-2245 GCF_040909065.1 Ruminococcus sp. RTP21359st1_H3_RTP21359_211015 | reverse complement strand
GATGTTCCCCGAAGAAGTGGTGCCCTACGAGTGGGAGACGATTCGCGAGGCCGCTTTGGAAGCGCTGGGACGCAGCGACGAACTGGTTGCCATGTATCAGGAACGCTTGGATGATACGTATGATCCCAATACCGCGCTCAATCATCTGAAACTCCACGCCTGGTTGAATCAGCAGTAGTCCCGATTCCTCCACTCACTGGAACAATCCTCCCGCCCACGGGCCTCCCGGCGTCCCGAAACCTCCAATGGGCGGAGGAAACGCCCGTGTGCGGGAATAAGAAAAGGGGTTCCCGGAGCGTCACGCTCGACGGGAACCCCGACGTTGAATGCGGCGGCGTGCTACTCTCCCACACCCTCTCGAGTGCAGTACCATCGCCGCGACCAGGCCTTAGCTTCCGGGTTCGGAAAGGGACCGGGCGTCTCACCTGGGCCATGACCACCGCAAAACCAATATAACGGCCAACCACAAGGATCGGCCGGCAGAACCGGAACCACGCCACGATTCCGATCGTGGCGGTCCGGGAACCGGACAACGGACGCGAACAACCAAACGCTTCACCGGTATCGTTTTCGTGACCACAAGAAACAGCATTCCTTGCCATCCAACGAAAGAAACCACCACAGGACGAGACCCGACCCGACAAGCGGGTCGGAAAAAGTGTGCCGCGTTCGCCCGTTAGTACCGGTCGGCTCCACCCCTCGCGGGGCTTCCACCTCCGGCCTATCAACCACGTGTTCTGCATGGGGACTACAGGAACTCGAAGGTTCCACGGAATGCTTATCTTGGAGCAGGCTTCCCGCTTAGATGCTTTCAGCGGTTATCCCTTCCGAACGTAGCCAACCGGCCGTGCCACTGGCGTGACAACCGGCATACCAGAGGTTCGTCCACCCAGGTCCTCTCGTACTATGGGCAGGCCTCCTCAGCATTCCAACGAGCGCAGAGGATAGAGACCAAACTGTCTCACGACGTTCTGAACCCAGCTCGCGTGCCGCTTTAATCGGCGAACAGCCGAACCCTTGGGACCTGCTCCAGCCCCAGGATGCGACGAGCCGACATCGAGGTGCCAAACCATCCCGTCGATATGGACTCTTGGGAATGATCAGCCTGTTATCCCCGGGGTACCTTTTATCCGTTGAGCGATGCCGCGTCCGTACACCGGCACCGGATCACTAGTCCCGACTTTCGTCCCTGCTCGGACCGTCGTCCTCGCAGTCAAGCCCGCTTGTGCACTTGCACTCGCCACCCGATTGCCAACCGGGCTGAGCGGACCTTTGGGCGCCTCCGTTACTCTTTGGGAGGCAACCGCCCCAGTTAAACTACCCGCCAGGCACTGTCCCTGAACAGGATGACTGTTCGAGGTGAGACGTCAAACGAGAACAGAGCGGTATTTCACCTTGCGGCTCCACACGGGCTGGCGCCCATGCTTCGAAGCCTCCCGCCTATGCTACACAATCCGCGCCTAACGCCAATACCAAGGTATAGTAAAGGTCCCGGGGTCTTTTCGTCCTTCTGCGCTTAACGAGCATCTTTACTCGTACTGCAATTTCGCCGAGCTCCTGGTCGAGACAGTGGGGAAGTCGTTACGCCATTCGTGCAGGTCGGAACTTACCCGACAAGGAATTTCGCTACCTTAGGATGGTTATAGTTACCACCGCCGTTTACCGGGGCTTGAATTCACCGCTTCACCCGAAGGCTGACGGATCCTCTTAACCTTCCGGCACCGGGCAGGCGTCAGTGCATATACAGCGGCTTGCGCCTTCGCATGCACCTGTGTTTTTGGTAAACAGTCGCTACCCCCTGGTCTGTGCCACCCCCCAACGCTCCGAGGGCAAGCCTCTTCACGCCCGGGGGTCTCCCTTATACCGAAGGCACGGGAGTGATTTGCCGAGTTCCTTGACCAGGATTCGCTCGATCGCCTTGGTATTCTCTACCTGACCACCAGTGTCGGTTTGGGGTACGGGCGGCTTTGAGCCTGACGCCGAAGCTTTTCTCGGCAGCCGGGATCACCGGATATCGGGCCATAAGGCCCCCATCATCGCACCTCGGACCCATGCGGGACGGATTTGCCTGTCCCACGCCCTGCGTGCTTGACCACGGAAGACCACCTCCGCGGCCGGCTACCCTTCTGCGTCACTCCTGCGCTGACCTACTACAAGGATCGGTCCCAACAGGCCAGGGCATCCCGCCCCCGAAGGAGCAGTAAGCCCGGACCCGGAGGTTAGTACTCCAAGCCTCGGTTTTGGC
>NZ_JBDGDD010000069.1:0-2451 GCF_040909065.1 Ruminococcus sp. RTP21359st1_H3_RTP21359_211015 | reverse complement strand
CAACCCTCGCCCCGTGTTGCCAGCGGATTATGCCGGGAACTCACGGGGGACCGCCGGGGTCAACTCGGAGGAAGGTGGGGATGACGTCAGATCATCATGCCCCTTACGTCCAGGGCTTCACGCATGCTACAATGGCCGGTACAACGGGATGCGACACGGCGACGTGGAGCGGATCCCTGAAAACCGGTCTCAGTTCGGATCGGAGTCTGCAACTCGACTCCGTGAAGGCGGAGTCGCTAGTAATCGCGAATCAGCAACGTCGCGGTGAATGCGTTCCCGGGCCTTGTACACACCGCCCGTCAAGTCATGAAAGTGGGCAGCACCCGAAGCCGGTGGCCTAACCCCTTGTGGGATGGAGCCGTCTAAGGTGAGGCTCGTGATTGGGACTAAGTCGTAACAAGGTAGCCGTACCGGAAGGTGCGGCTGGAACACCTCCTTTCTACGGAGTTTTTCAGGACGCCGGTCCGGCGTCCGTCGTGTGGCCCATGCGCCGGGGATGGTTCCCGGTTTGGCGTGGGCGTGCTGGTGTGGAAGAGATCGTTGGCTTCGCGGGTCCTTGGGGGCCGGCGGGGAGCGGTGCGGATATGCTTTTGGGTTCCCGGACCGCCACCCGCATCCGTTTTGGGTGCGTGCGGTTTTCCGGATGCCCCTGGCGGGACGCCGTCGGCCTTGCGGGCCGCGGGTCGGGTCCGGTCGGGGCGCGTGGTGGTTTGAGAACTGGATAGTGGACGCGAGCAATGCGATGATGTGATGTCATCGTTTGCTTTATCGCGATTTCGCCAGGCTTCTTTTTTGGAGTCTGGTTTCGAGATCGATCGTTTTGTGATCATTTTTTACAGTGTGATGATTTGTCGTCTGGCGTTTGAAGCTATCATTACGGTTTTTCGGGGCGTGTGCCGCCCTGAAGGGCGTATGGTGGATGCCTTGGCAGACAGTACCGATGAAGGACGTTTGAGGATGCGATAAGCCTCGGGGAGCCTCCAACATGGCTTCGATCCGAGGATTTCCGAATGGGGCAACCCGCCGGCCGTCATGGGCCGGCACGGAACCTTGTTGTTCCGGGGGTACGCAGGGAAGTGAAACATCTCAGTACCTGCAGGAAGGGATACTCCGTGAGTAGTGGCGAGCGAAAGCGGATCAGACCAAACCATGGGCGCGTGATACCCGTCGGGGGTTGCGTTCGTGGTGTTGCGGGAGCGTGTGTCCCGGTTCCGACGGACCGGGCGGGAGTCATAAAACGGCTTGCCAGGGGAACAGGCTTGAAGGCCTGGCCGCAGAGGGTGCCAGCCCCGTACCTGGAAGCTTGCCGTCTTCCGATCATGTGTCCCAAGTAGCGCGGGCCTCGTGGAATCCCGTGTGAATCGGCCCCGACCGTGGGGTAAGTCTAAGCATACCTGTCTGACCGATAGCGTACCAGTACCGTGAGGGAAAGGTGAAAAGCACCCCGGGAGGGGAGTGAAAGAGTTCCTGAAACCGTGCGCCTACAATCCGTCGGAGCCCTTTTGTGGGGTGACGGCGTGCCTATCGAAAAATGAGTCTGCGAGTCAGTGGCATGTGGCGAGCATAACCCGTGTGGGGTATGCGTAGCGAAGGCGAGTCTTAAAAGGCGTTTGAGTCGCGTGTCCTGGACCCGAAGCGGGATGATCTAGCCCTGAGCAGGTTGAAGCGCGGGTAAGACCGCGTGGAGGACCGAACCCACCTGGGTTGAAAACCGGGGGGATGACTTGGGGCTAGGGGTGAAAGGCCAATCAAATTCCGTGATAGCTGGTTCTCTCCGAAATGCATTTGGGTGCAGCGTCGGTTGATTGCATCGCGGGGGTAGAGCTACTGGATGCTTGCGGGCCCGTGTCGGGTACCAATAGCAGCCAAACTCCGAATACCGTGGATGTGTATTCCGGCAGTGAGTCGGCGGGGGATAAGCTCCGTCGTCGAGAGGGAGACAGCCCAGATCGTCGTCTAAGGTCCCGAAGCGTGTGCTAAGTGGGAAAGGATGTGGAGTCGCATAGACAGCCAGGAGGTTGGCTCAGAAGCAGCCATCCTTGAAAGAGTGCGTAACAGCTCACTGGTCTAGTGGTTCCGCGCCGACAATGTAGCGGGGCTCAAGCACACCACCGAAGACGCGGCAGTATTTTGTACTGGGTAGGAGAGCGTCCCATGAGGGGCGAAGCGGCCGTGTGAACGCGCCGTGGACTTCATGGGAGTGAGAATGCAGACATGAGTAGCGAGAGACGGGTGAAGATCCCGTCCGCTGGATGACCAAGGGTTCCAGGGCCACGTTCATCGTCCCTGGGTGAGTCGGGTCCTAAGGCGAGGCCGACAGGCGTAGTCGAATGGATGAACGGGTGGATATTCCCGTACCGGCGGCGTACCGTAAGAGCCGAACGGATGAGTACTAACCTCCGGTCGCGTGGCGTCGTTCCCTTCGGGGTTCGGGGTCGCGTGGCTGTTGGG
>NZ_JBDGDD010000068.1:0-2698 GCF_040909065.1 Ruminococcus sp. RTP21359st1_H3_RTP21359_211015 | reverse complement strand
ATTGTTTCCACCATCACACCAATACCCGACAACAGAACGTATGGTGTATTTTGACCATATAACAAACCCAATCATATTGTTGCTCCTTACAAACCGCATTAAAACCATAATGAGACACATTCTTGTATTTCCCCAAATCGAGATTTACTAATTCTACCAATTCCGATTGAACAAAATCGCTGCGCGATGGCCTGCCAAGGCTGTGGCGCAGTTTTATTTTTATTAAAAAGCAGTGGAATTACTTTTCATAATCCGTTATTGTTAAGTTACCACACGAAACAACTGAACTAAGAAAGCTCCACTGCCTATGATAAGAATAACATTTTCCAGTCTCTTCCGCAATCGGAATTATGACGCTAATGCACCTCCGAATAGGTAGATGTAATTATTAACACTACTTATTCTGGAGGTTTTATTATGTATAAAGATATTTTTGAATCTATCCGCAATGAAGCGGAAAAACGTAACCTGCGTGAAAGAACTATTCAACTGTATTGCTCGGATGTCAGTTACTTCCTTCGTTGGATTGGAAAAAATGTTTCTGATCTTACACTTGAAGATGCGGAAAGTTTTCTTACTGCCAAACGTCTGGAAGGAAGGTCTCCTGAAACTCACAATCACTATCGGTCTGCAATAAAGTTCTTATATAAAAAGGTGCTGAAGACTGTCTGGGATGATGACACTGTTCCAGCTATGAAAAGAGAACGCAATCTTCCTGCTGTTCTGTCCCGCGATGAAATAAATGCAATCATTGATGCCACTCCGAATCTGAAACATAAAGCGATTATTGCAACTATGTATTCTTCTGGATTACGTGTATCGGAGGTCGTTCATCTCCATTATGATGACATTTCCCGTACCAACATGACAATTCATGTTCGTGAAACCAAAGGCAGAATTGACAGGTATACGATTCTGTCTCAAAAAAATTTAGACCTTCTCACTGAGTATTGGTACAAATGTGGTCGCCCCAAAGATATCCTTTTCCCAAGTTCCTGGACCGGTGGATATCTTGATATAACCGGTGTTAACCAGTTCTTTAAGAAAAGTGCTAAACTCGCCGGCATTAACCGTCATGTTTCCTCTCATGCGTGCCGTCATAGTTTTGCCAGCCACTTATTCGAAAGTGGCACAGATATAAAATATATCCAGTCACTTCTGGGACATGTTGATCCCCGCTCTACAGATGTTTACCTTCATGTGAGCAACAAAACACTTCTTGGAATCCGCAGCCCGTTCGACAACCCGGAAGGTGGTGAATCATGAGTAAGGATTGTACGATTCAGGATGTTTTTCATCGTTTTTATTCATCTTTTGAATCCACACATAGTATTTCTCCCGCTCAGCGAAAGGCCGCTTATCACATCATGAATTGCAAAACCGGTGCCTTTGGTGTGAATGTAAGCGTATGCGAGGACTGCGGCTGCATATCAGTCCACTATAACTCCTGCCGTGACAGATGCTGTCCTATGTGTCAGGAGTTTCCAAAGGAAAAATGGGTAGATGCACGGCGGGAGGATATCTTAGATGCTCCTTATTTCCATGTGGTTTTTACAGTTCCGGAAGAACTCAATCCCATTATCTACAGCAACCAGAAATTCTTATACGCTGCTCTTTATCATGCGGCTTCAGATACTCTCAGTGAACTTGCTGCTGACAGTAAATATCTTGGGACTGATATCGGCTATATTTGTATCCTCCATACATGGGGAAGCACCATGAATTTTCATCCTCATATCCATGCGATTGTTCTTGGTGGAGGGCTGGATGTGAAAAATCATTGGAAAGACAACGGGAAAGAGTTTTTTCTTCCGATTAAGGTGATCTCCAAAATATTTCGTGGAAAATATATAGCTGAACTTAAGCAGCTCTGGGAAAATGACAGGCTTGAATTTCATGGATCGGCTGCACCTTACAAAAACTACTATACTTTCAAGGAATTGTTAAATACCTGCTATGCAAAGGAATGGATTCCTTATTGCAAGAAACCATTTGACGGTGCCGAATCTGTCATCAGCTACCTTGGAAAATACACCCACCGGATTGCTATCAGCAACTACCGTATCAAAGGCATGACAGAATCTACAGTTACATTTTCTGCTAAAGATTACAAAAACCAAGGGCTTTGGAAAGAGATCACCATATCCGGCGAGGAATTTATCCGTCGATTTTTAATGCATGTTCCTCCAAAACGTTTTGTACGTATCAGGCACTATGGTCTTCTTTCATCCAGAAATAAGAAGAAAAAGATTACCCTATGCAGAAACATCCTTGGTTGCAAAAAATATATTTCCAAGCTGAAAGATATGGATGCACCTGCCATTATCCGTCTTCTTTATAATAAAGATATATGCAAGTGCTCTTCCTGTGGTGGTAAGATTATTCCTCTGTCTACAGAACAACATTTTATAAAACCAAAACCACATATGCTCTGTTAACGTATCATAACTGTATATTTTTTTAGCTTCTTTAGGGAGGCTTATTTCTGGTGTCATAATACAGGACTGAATTATAAATTCTATGTGTTTCTATGTGTACACGCTATCCTATTATAAATAGAGTGTCAGAATTAAAAGTCCATATAGAGTTGACGCGCTTTGTTCAACCAGAAAAAATCGAAATTGATGCAAACGAAAGGGCAGTTAATGAAAAGTCTCAATACTGCTTTTTCGTTTGCACCACCTTCGATTCTTTTCTT
>NZ_JBDGDD010000067.1:0-2702 GCF_040909065.1 Ruminococcus sp. RTP21359st1_H3_RTP21359_211015 | reverse complement strand
CTTGTCGCAGGACTGGAAAAGAGCTATGATAAGACAAAGCTCCTTGAAAAGTCCGATATTTTCACAAAGCGGACTATCGTGCCGCCGAAGGCTGTGGAACACGTTGACACGGCACTTGAAGCACTCACTCTCTCCATTGCGGAGAAAGCAAGGGTTGACTTTGAGTACATGAGCAGTCTGACGGGGATGACCGAGGACGAGCTGAAGCACGACCTGACGGGTGAGATTTTCAAGATTCCCCATACGGAGAACGAGTATCAGACGGCTTCGGAGTACCTTTCGGGCGATATTCGCAAGAAGCTCCGTGAAGCTGAGGAGATCGCTGAGTATGATCCTGACTTTAATATCAATGTATCGGCGCTGAAACAGGCAATGCCTGAACCGCTGAAAGCCGGAGATATTGACATTAAGCTCGGTGCCGCTTGGCTTGATCCGAAATACTATGAGCAGTTCATGTATGAACTGTTGCAGACTCCGGCATATCAGCGGAGTGATAGTCCGTCTGCACGTTGGAACAAGTCGGCTATTGTCGGTGTGGAATACTCTGTCCACGCAAATTCCTTCCATGTAAGCAACAAATCTTCCGACAGGTCGGTGCTTGCGACTCAAAAGTACGGCACACACAAGATGAACGCTTATGACATCTTTGAGCATTTGCTGAATCTGCAAGAGCCGAAGGTCTACAAGACGATCGAAGTGCCGGACGGCTTGGGCGATACTAAGGAAAAGCGAGTGGTGGATATTGATGCTACCCGTGTTGTACAGCGCAAAGCTGACGATATTCGCAAGGCTTTCAAGGCGTGGATCTTCAAAGATCCTGTTCGCCGTGAAGCTATTGTGGAGCGTTACAATGAGCTGTTCAACAGTATCCGTCCCCGTGAATTCGACGGCAGCGCACTTTCTTTCCCGATGATGACTGCGGACATTCATTTGCACGATCATCAGAAAAATGCTATCGCTCATGCAATGTTTGGCGGCAATACGCTGTTTGCACACTGCGTTGGTGCAGGAAAAACCTTTGAAATGATCGCAACTGCGATGGAATCAAAAAGGCTCGGTCTTTGCACAAAATCGCTGTTTGCTGTGCCGAATCATCTGACAGAGCAGATCGGTGACGATTTCCAGAAGCTCTATCCGGGCGCTAACATTCTTGTTGCGACCAAAAAGGACTTCAAGAAAGAAAACCGACAGCAGTTATTCGCTAAGATCGCTACGGGCAACTATGATGCAGTTATCATCGGCCATTCTCAGCTCGGCAAGATTCCTGTTTCAAAGGAGAGACAGGTCATGACCATTCAGAGCCAGATCGACGATATTCTGCGTGGTATCGAGGAACTTAAAAAGAGCGAAGGCTCTAAGTTCCAGATCAAGGCTATGGAGCGTACCCGTAAGAGTTTGCAGAAGCAGCTCGATAGGCTCGAAAAAGCAAATCAGGACGATACGCTGACCTTTGAACAGCTCGGAATCGACTGTCTGTTCGTCGATGAGGCTCATGAGTTCAAAAACCTGTTCGTCGCCACAAAATTGCAGAATGTAGCCGGAATTTCCAATTCGGCTTCGCAGAAAGCACTTGATCTTTTCCTCAAATGCAGATACCTCGACGAAAAGACAGGCGGCAAGGGCGTTATCTTTGCAACAGGAACACCTCTGAGCAATTCTATCACAGAGCTGCACACCATGATGCGTTACTTGGAATACGATTTCCTGAAAGACCACGGCTTGCAGCACTTCGATAATTGGGTTGCGGTGTTCGGTGAGCAGAAAACAGACTATGAGCTGAAACCTGCGGGCAATGGCTTCAAGGAGCGCACCCGTATCGCTAACTATACAGGTCTGCCCGAATTGATGAGTATGTTCAAGCAGGTCGCTGATATTCGTACTGCGGATACGCTGAAACTCGATGTACCTGATTGTGATTATCAGGTGGTCCAGGTCGAAGCTACTCCCTTTCAGCGGGAACTTGTTCAGGAGCTTGCCGACAGAGCTGACGCTATCAATGCAGGAAATGTTGATCCTACGATCGACAATATGCTCAAAATTACGTCGGACGGAAGAAAGCTCGGTCTTGATCCGAGACTGATTGATCCGTCCTTTGAGGATAACCCTGATACGAAGCTGAACAGGTGCGTTGAGAACGTAGCCCGTATCCACGCTGAAACGGCTGAGGACAGGCTTACGCAGATCATCTTCTGTGATTTGGGTGTTCCACACAAGGCAGCAGAAGCAGCGGTCGAGGGCGAAGATGCCGATGATGCTAAGGATAAGAAGTCTATTGCTGAGGTCGAATCTCTTGAAGAAGAATGCGACTTCTGCGTGTATGACGATATTCGTGACAAACTGATCGCAAGGGGTATCCCTGCGGAGGAGATCGCATATATCCACGATGCGAAAACCGAACAGCAGAAAGCTGACCTCTTTGATAAAGTCCGCAGCGGAGAGATCCGTGTCTTGCTCGGTTCAACTGCAAAAATGGGTACAGGTACTAACGTACAGAAACGGCTTATTGCAGTCCATGACCTCGATATTCCGTGGAGACCGGCTGATCTGGAACAGCGCGCCGGAAGAATTATCCGTCAAGGCAATGAAAACAAGCAGGTGCAGATATTCCGCTATGTTACCAAAGGCACATTCGATGCTTATTCCTATCAGACTTTGGAGAACAAGCAGAAATTCATCTCTCAGATCATGACAAGTAAGACTCC
>NZ_JBDGDD010000066.1:0-2715 GCF_040909065.1 Ruminococcus sp. RTP21359st1_H3_RTP21359_211015 | reverse complement strand
TCCCGATAGTTGGGTGTGGTGTAAACTATCCGACTTAGCTATTTTAGAGAATGGAGATAGAAGTAGTAAATACCCTGTTGAAGCAGACTATGTTGAGATTGGTATCCCTTTCTTTGGAGCTAAAGACATTGATGGTGATATGATGAGCTTTCAGAATGTTCGATTTATATCACAACAAAAGTATGATGAACTTGGCAATGGCAAACTTGTAGACGGGGATATAATCTGCTTACTTAGGGGAAGTGTAGGAAAAACAGCGAAATTTGAAGCTAATGAACAATTCGATACGGGCTTTATATGCGCACAAATGCTTATAATTAGACTGTTGGATAAATCCTTGTTTGGTTATATATCAAGTTATTTCAAGTCACCCGACTATACGAATTATGTAGAAAGCAAAGTAACAGGAACAGCAGTAAGACAAATGCCTGCAAAAGAAATGGGTAATCTGCTTATCCCGCTTCCACCTCTTGCCGAACAGCACCGCATAGTCGCAAAAATTGAAGAAATCATGCCCATGATTGAAAGATTAACTCTGAGGTGAGAGTATGAAGCAAGGCGAACAGGAAGCAAAAATGATACTTGTGCGCAAGGGAGTAGCTTTTGATGACAATTATCACGATGACAACTCCCGTCCGTCTATGCCTGATTTCAAGTATCTGGACGAAGAGCGTTTTCTTGAAGTCACCCACACACTACATAACAATGCAATCATAACGCATATCAATCGGTTTCATCGAAAAAGCACCGCAGAACAGCTTGAAATCATGGAGAAAGCACGAAATGTTTATGATAGAATCCATGAATACCGTTATCCCGATACAGAGGAAGGAATGGTGCAATACAGATGCGATTTGAAGCTCGTGAAATCGCATATGGGATATGATCCTACAAAATGGGTCTTTGGAGAAAAGCTTTCTGAGTTTGATTGCGATTCTCCAATCATCGAATGTTCAACTGAAAACATTCTGCGTGAAGTGCGAGAGAAGGGCGAAAAGCATAAAAGCGGCAATACCGACCTGTTCATCTTCGTCCTGGAAGATGAATTTCGTGTGATGATGGATTTGCTTCACAGCGGACCACAAAACGGTTGTTACGGTGCTTTTTTCAAAGCGATTCTGCGTTCGCCCTTTCCTGCTGTGTATGTCTGTGCATGGAACTGGGAGACTCAGACATACGAGATTGATGATCCGCTCATCATGAAGTTTGAGAAAACTGAGAATGGCGGTATGGTTGCAGGGCGAATATAATACCTATTTTTTTAAATCGTATATTCAGTTATAATTATATCGGAAGGAGGTCTTTCGATATGATTGACACATTTAAGGCATATTTGGACAAGACAAATCTGTCCGAAAACTCGAAGTTTGCCTATCTGTTCGCTCTGAGACAGTTCATCGAGCAGTACGGCAGCGTGACCAAGAAGAACCTCACGGCATACAAGGTGTGGCTTGTGGATCACTTCAAACCGCAGACGGTAAATCTCCGCCTGCGTGGAATGAACTGCTACCTTGAAAGCGTGGGCAAGGAGAAGTGGAAGCTGTCCTTTGTAAAGGTTCAGCAGAAGCCGTTCCTCGAAAATGTTATCAGTGAAGCGGATTACTTGTACTTCAAGAAGCGTCTGAAAGAGGACGGCGAATTGTTCTGGTACTTTGTGGTCCGCTTTCTTGCTGCCACGGGCGCGAGAGTGAGTGAGTTGATCCAGATCAAGGTGGAACACGTCAGACTCGGCTATCTCGACTTGTACTCTAAGGGCGGTAAGCTCCGCCGCATCTACATTCCGAAGTCCTTGCAGGAAGAAGCCCTTGCGTGGCTTGCAGAAAAGAAGCAGGACAGCGGTTTTATCTTCCTCAATCAGCGTGGACAGCGTATCACCACAAGGGGCATTTCGGGTGAATTGAAAAAGTTTGCGGAGAAGTACTGCATCGACACAAAAGTGGTATATCCGCACTCGTTCCGTCACCGCTTTGCCAAGAGCTTTCTTGACCGCTGCAATGATATAGCGTTTCTCGCAGACCTTATGGGACATGAGAGCATTGAAACAACTCGCATTTATCTCCGCAAGACCGCCACGGAACAGCGTGAGATCGTGGACAGCATTATTGACTGGTGATCCATAAACACAACGGGCATACCCTCAGAAACGAGAGTATGCCCGTTTTTTATAGCTTGTCGCAGTATTGCATAAGTTCTTCTATCTTTGCGACTATTTTCTTTTGCTCAGCTAAAGGTGGGAGTGGTATTAGTAACTTGTCTATTGCATTTGATGAAAGTCCTTGTATGCCTATACCCTTACCGCCAATCAATCCAGCTCTTTTATACAGATAAAACACATAATAGAAGAAGTAAACCTCGACGGGAGCATAAGAGCGTAATCTGTGTATGTGATTCTGAATACGCATAGGATAGTCATAATTCCAGATTGCCGCTCTGCCTATATCTCCGCCTTCACAAACAAGCAAGTCACCCTTAGTGACAGTGCATTTTTCTACCTCACTGTCTGTAAATAGCATTTCCTTGAGCTTATCCAATTCAAACCTGTCCCAATATAGATTAGAGGTTGTAATATACTGCATCATTGTTCCTTGATGATTTGAGGAATTAAGAGCCTTGCCTGTGTTATGCTGAAATATCGTTCCCAGCCTACACCAGCACCAACTCTCCGGCAGCTCAAACGGCACTTCATCGGCTATACACCGTTCTTTTCCGTCTATG
>NZ_JBDGDD010000065.1:0-2939 GCF_040909065.1 Ruminococcus sp. RTP21359st1_H3_RTP21359_211015 | reverse complement strand
AAAAAAATCACAGCCCCTTCCCAAGCTGTGATTCCTTTTCAACTCAATACTCCTCCGCCAACAGCAGCGTAATATGATCCACATCGTCGATCATATACGCCTTGTCGTTTACCTCCACGTCGGTCGGTATGAAATATTCAAGCTTAGCCTCGGGGCATTCCTGCATATGATAAATGTGCAGGAATTTTTTCTGCCCCTTGACTTCTGTAACTATCTCGAAAACTTGCAGATAATCAAGCTGTCCGCTGACCTTTTCTCGCATTTGCTCTACGGCTGAAAATAACGCCACTTGCAATTCAATAGGGAAGTTTTCTGCCACGCCGCTTGTGACGTATCTGCTTCCGCTAAATGTGTATGCCATAAAATACCTCCTAATAATATTCCCCCACCAGCACCCTAGCCTCCTCGATACACTCCCTCAACATACTCCTGTCGCAAAGCATACCCTCTATCTCTTCGTCCGTGTAACCCATATCGTAAAGCAGCATAAGATCCTCCTGCGATACACCGAACATTCCGCATATATCAAAAAGTTCATCATCGTCATAAGCGGGTTTTCTGTATCCATAATAGTTCCAACCATAGCAAAATTCGTTCGGTACAAAGCTGCTTTTCTCAAAACGCCCACGCTTGTCAATGCTTATGATCTCGCCCTCTGTGACCTTTATCACTTCAAAAGGCAGCTTTTCAAGGAAACTGCCTTTCAGCACGTTCTTCATAATGTCCTCAGTAGACGTGTACACATACAGCCCTAACTGCTTGTAATGGATAAGGCAGAGCGGATTGTCGCCCTTTGCTATGAAAAGCTTGTTCTTGTCGCTCAGTATCGTGAATACGAACGAACCCTCTACCGCCTCTGACATCTTCGCTATGGTCGTGAAATTAAGTCTGCCGTATTTCTCGATAAGCTGTGCGGCAACGTAGCTGTCAGTTTCTATCTTGCTTTTCGGCAGATGTTCAGACTTTGCAAGCTGGCTGTCGTTGTAAAGCACACCGTTGTGACATAAAGCAAAAGACCCGTCCGCAGTTTTGCCTGTGAACGGGTGGTTATTGTAAATGTACCTAGCGTCGCCTTGCGTAGTCATTCTCGTATGACCTGTGAAGATAACTGTGTCCTCAGGCACATAAAGCCTTACCTTGTGAGCAGGCTTTGCTCTCTTGAAAACTTTAAGTTCGCCGTGTTTCACATACGCTATGCCCGTTGCGTCCTTGCCCCTTACCTCTGACTCGACGGATAATCTGTTGATAAGTTCTTTCATCTCGCTCCTGCTGAGCGAACGTCTGTAATTCACAAATCCAAATATCGCACACATAGTTAATCCTCCTCGCTGACAGGCTCGTTAACATAGAGCCTTTTCTCTTTCAGATACCTGATAAGCTCTGTATATTCAGGCTTTATGCCCAGCACAAAATCCGCCCAGGATTGCTTGTTCAGCTCATCGTCATTAAGGCAAACTGCATTTTCGCATATGCTGTCTACAAGTTCAAGCGTCGCCATAAAGCTGTTGAATTTTAGAGTGCCCCTGAACAGCCTTATCTCAACAGTATCAGCATTTGTTATGTTCACACAGGCATATCTGCCCTTAGTGCTTTTCTTTGCCTTTTCAAGTATCTCTTTCGGCTTGTCATTGTAACCGTGTCTTGCCGCCCAGCGGTCAACGCTGTATGCAGTACGGCGAGAAAATTTGAAAAGCTCGTTCCAATGGCTCTCGAAAAAGAACATTATTCGGCTTATGACTTCTTCCTGTTCCTCGTAGGAATATCCAAGCTGTTTTCGGCCTATATGGACGTGAAGTCCGCAGGTAGACGTATTATGCGAACGGTAGCCAAGGGCAATGGCTTTTTTTACTATCTCGTCCCACGGGAATTTCTTTCGATGAAAATCTATTGAACAAGGGTGGCTGACAAGTTCCATTCCCTCGTCCAGTGAGCCGTCAGACTTTATGTAAAGCACTTCATTCTGAACATTAGCTGTATCATATATCTTTTCCGCGTTATCATCGTATCTTCCCGCACCGTCTATCTCCAGTTCAACGCCGTAAAAACGCACGTTGTCTTCTTTCGGCAGTTTGTAGAACACTGGCTTAGGCTTGTAGTAATAATCATTGATGTAGTCGCCGCTGTCACAGCAATCGTCATAACATTCACGGCAATAGGCGTTATCGCCGCGCCAGTAAGTATCGTCTGAATGCACGATAGTTTCGCAGTTTGAACAGCGGTAGTAATGATTATCATAGCAATCTGTGCAGAGGATAGTGTTTTCATCGCTCACGGTATTTCGTTCGATACAGCGGTCGCCGCAATGGTCGCATACCACAGTTTCGTTATCGTAGCAATCCTGACAAAGTATCTCGTTTTCGACTTCATAGCATTCCGCCTCGTCCTCTAAAGCGCAGCCGCAAATGCTGCAATAGGTAAGTTCGCTCATTTTAAAACTCCTTTACAAAATACAAAAATTAAAGGCAGACCCGAAAGCCTGCCCTATGGTGTTCACTCGTCCTTATCTGCTATGTAGGTGATGATCTCCTGCGCTATCTCCGCCAGCACGCTGCCCACAAGCACGAGTATAACTTTAGCTTTGTTCATCGTAACGCCCTCCTTTCTGCATTTGCGTTACTTCATAAAGATGATGTATATTTGTAAAGATCAAGTTTCCGAAAAGTGCCGTACTAAACCGCCGAACATTAAGATAAACCGATATTTTTTGAAAGGAATGATAAATTATGTTTGACGATATACCCGACATCCTTACCGCTAAAGAATGTCAGCAGCTTTTAAAGATTGGCAAAAACTCTATGCTCCGTTATCTTAAAACAGGGGAGATAGAGGGTTTCAAGATCGGCAGCAGGTGGAGGATTTACAAGTTTAGTGTTATTGAGTTTTTGAGGAAGAGGTGAAAAAAGAACCGCCCCTGTACTGTGTTTTTCAGTACAGGGGCG
>NZ_JBDGDD010000064.1:0-3674 GCF_040909065.1 Ruminococcus sp. RTP21359st1_H3_RTP21359_211015 | reverse complement strand
AATCTCAAACGGTATCTCGTCTGAAATATCACGAATTTCCTTGCCGATCTGCTCACAGTAGGCATAAGGCAAATTATCAGAAATATATTTTGTGATTTCTTCACTGCACCATTGCCATACACACAGAAAAATGCTATAATAAGGATAACAAATATTTCAAAGATTGTATTGAAGTTGGACTAAGTTATAAATCTTCTATGTTATGAGAATTAAGTGAAGTTACTGGATAGGTGGATCGCTGAATGTGAAGAGAATTTGATTTAACTATAAATGTAGGAAGTGGTGAAATGCTATGTGTATAAAAATCACAGAAAAAATACCTTTTGAAAACCAAGTTTATCATTATTGCAGCCTTGAAACATTTCGTCTTATTGTGGAGAACAAAGTTTTATTTATGTCAGGCTATCATTATATGAATGATAGTTCAGAAGAAAAATATTTTTTAGATGTTTTTGAGGAAGAAATGAAAAACTTATATGACGGTTTATCAGATGAAGAAAAAGCAAATATTGAAAGCGATGATTATATGAAAAAATATATGACGAGGCTTTCTGAATTATATGCTAATGTGTGCTTTATTTGTTGTTTTTCAAATATACGAGATGATTTAAACCAGTGGCGTGCTTATGGTGATGATGGTAAAGGTATATGTATAGGATTTGATAAATCATTTTTTGAAGGGTTGGTAAAAGAGGGATTTTTCGCTGAAAATGTAACTTATAAGGCAAAGGAAGAATTACACTCTTTTATTTCAGAAAAATTGATTTCAATAAAAAATGAGCATAGTTTGATAACAGACTCAGTTAAATTTACTCGTGAAGTAAAAATGCAAATAGGGCTTAAAAGAGCTAAAGTAAAAAATCCTGCTTTTTTAGCGGAAAATGAATTTCGAATTGGTTTATATGATTCATTAAGTGATGATGCTATAAAGCAATATGTATTTGATGATATACATATTGGAGCAAAGGGTTTGAAACAATATATGGGAAATATATATTATTTAGAAAATAATATAAAAATCTCTCCTGTTGATTATAGAACAAATAAAAATCGATTAATCCCTTACAGGAAACTTGAATTAGGCTCAGAACTATTTAAGGCCATAAAATCGGTGACTATAGGACCATTGTGTCAAGCCTCGCCTGTGGAACTTGCTAAATTTCTTGTATGCAAATGTGATAATTGTTTTTGTGGAATTGATACAATATACAAGTCTACATTAACCTACGTTTAACAGCCATTTATAAAGATTTTTGTACTCCCATATCAATTTATAAGCCATCACCTCATTTTATACGGCTTTTATTAGACTTTTATAAGACAAATTACAATTTTATAAGAAATTAATCTTGACAAATTCTAATAAAATCAGTATAATTATATTATGGAGGCGATAAAATGCTTGATAATGAACTTGTAGATATGGTGAAACAAATACAGCTTGTTCGCAGTGAAAGTAACAAGATAGAGATAAAAGCGGCAAATAAGGGCTGCCCTAAGGTGCGTGATTCGCTGTCCTCTTTTTCAAATCAGTCGGGCGGAGGCGTTATTATTTTCGGCGTAGATGAAAATGACGGCTACGCTGTCTGCGGAGTTTATGATGCGGCTGACCTTATGAAAAAGGTCGAGGCGCAGTGTCAGGAAATGACGCCTGTGATAAGACCGCTGTTTTCCGTTGCATCTATCGACGGCAAAACTGTCGTATCTGCCGAGATACAGGAGATTGATAATGCTGACAAACCCTGCTTTTACAGCGGTGTAGGCAGGCTGAAAGGCTCATATGTCAGGTCGGGCGACGCTGACAGACTTATGACGGAATATGAGGTTTACAGCTATGAGGCTTTCAAAAAAAGCATTCACGACGAGCTGAGAACTTGTGAAAGAGCCTTTACAAAGGACATTCAGACCAACGCATTCAAGCTTTATTTTGACCTGCTGAAAAACAAAAAGCCTAATCTTGCCGAGCTTTCAAATGAAGAAATATGCCGTCTGCAAGGTTTTACGGACGAGGGCAAACCGACTTTGGCAGGGATAATGCTTTTCTCAAACTACCCGCAGGCATTTTTTCCGCAGCTTTGCATAACGGCTGTGTCTGTGCCCGGAACTGAGATAAGCAGTATGGCAAGCGTCGGCGAACGTTTTATAGACAATCAGCGAATAGACGGAACACTTGTGCAGATGCTGAATGATGCTTTGGTGTTCGTGCGCAAAAATATGAAAACTGCGACTATCATAGACCCGAACACGGGCAAGCGGACGGACAAGACGGAGTATCCTGTAATTGCTATAAGAGAGCTTATCCTGAACGCTCTTATCCACAGAGATTACAGTATCCACACGGACACGACGCCTATAACCATAAAGATGTTCAGCGACCGTTTTGAGATAGAAAATCCCGGCGGACTTTACGGCAGAATGACCCTTGACAGATTGGGAAAAGTGTCTGCCGACACAAGAAACCCTAAGATAGCGGGTGCTATGGAGATACTCGGGGAAACTGAGAACAGATACAGCGGCATACCTACGATAATAAATGCAATGGAAGAAAGTGGTCTGCCTGCGCCGAAATTCGAGAGTGACAGAGGCGTATTCAAGGTGACGTTGTACAACAGCGCCGCCGAAAGCGTGCCGATAGACGGCATTGAAACTGAGATACTTGAGTTCTGCAAAACGCCGAGAAGCAGGAATGAGATAGCGGAGTTTTTCAATGGCAGAATGACGATCGCTTACGTTATGGAAAGGTACGTCAAGCCAATGATAGCAAGCGGCAGGCTTATTATGACGATACCTGAGAAGCCGAAGAGTAAGTATCAAAAGTTTTTGGCGAGGTGAGTGGAAAGGTAGAGTGGATAATTATGAATGGAAATACAAATCGGAAGTTGTGGAGGAGAATATGAAATGAAAATCTATGATATTTCTCAAGAGGTTTTCGGCTGTCAGGTATATCCAGGCGACCCGACACCGAAAAAAAGGGTGATTTCTTCAATGGAAAAAGGCGATTTGTATAACCTGACGGCTTTTAGTATGTGCGCTCACAACGGCACGCATATAGATGCGCCATTTCATTTTATCAAAGACGGAAAAACTGTAGATTCCGTAAGTTTAAATACATTTATAGGAATGGCTTATGTTGCAGAATATAATGGAATCGTTTCTGCCGATGATGCCACGGAAATACTTGAAAAAGCGAAAAAACAGAATTCAGAAGCGGCAAAGAGAATTCTTATCAAGGGAGATGCAGAGGTCTCTGCGGAAGCAGCTAAAGTGTTTGCTGAATCAAACATTTTACTGCTTGGTAATGAATCTCAAACTGTCGGTCCTGAAAATGCTCCGATGGAAGTACACCTTATCCTATTAGGAGCTGGCGCTGTATTGCTTGAAGGGATACGTTTAGCAGAAGTTTCAGAGGGAGTTTATTTCTTAAACGCAGCACCATTAAATCTATCAGGTGCGGACGGTTCGCCTTGCAGAGCTATACTGATCGCTGCTGAAAGATAAATTCCAACTTATAGATGTACAACAAAATTATTATCAACATAACAGCCACACCTCGTGCCGATTTGACAGCACAGAGTGTGGCTTGTTTTTTATGCGATCTGTAGGTTTGTCAATCATATTGGACACTATTATTAAGAAATTCGATAGGCGAAAACCATTTGAGGGGACGCATAGGA
>NZ_JBDGDD010000063.1:0-3783 GCF_040909065.1 Ruminococcus sp. RTP21359st1_H3_RTP21359_211015 | reverse complement strand
CGGTTTCATTTCCTGCACCATTTCCGCACCAGTACACCCATAAAGTTCATGCCGGGCTATCTCGGTGGCTACTGCCTGCCCGTTTATCTCTTTGGCGAGGTCGTACTCCAATGCCGCCACACCATGTGATATGCTTTTCCCTTTCCCTATCATCGTGAGAGTATTTTTTTGAGCTCTGTAATTAGTGCCCGGTTCTCCTCGAACACTTCCCGGTACTGGCGACCACCGAAGTAGTTGTTCAGCCGTTGGAGCGTTCCTTTCAACTGGGCTATGTCCCGGAGAAGCTGCCGTTCCTCCTCGGTGTACCTCTCCCTTGGGCGCCCCCCAAGGGACAAACTCCGGCAGTATTCCGATACGCTTAGACTGCACCGGGCTGCCTGCTCCGCAAGTGCGTCCTTTTCAAGTTCGGTACACCGGAATGTAATCTTTTCGTTCCGTCTTAGTTCCATGCCACAAAGGTAATCTTAAAATCTTTTTGAGCAAAGCGAGAAAGGCAAGAAATGTCCGACAAGGACACTTCTTGCTATATATACACATGCCGCATGGGAATACATCCACGCCAACCGCCCAGCAAAAAGCCCCGGCGTGTTAGAAAATCCCCCACAGCCTAACAAATTCTACCCCATTTCTACCCAAGGGGATTACACGCCGCAGAAGTCATCCGGGAACATGTCTTCCAGTTCGTCCAAATCAATGGTTTCTTCTTCGGACACCTCCACCCATTCAATGTTTTCTTTCCCTCTTATCGCACATGAGTACATCTCGGCGGCGGCAAGAGAAGAGAACACCTCGTGCATAGGCTCGCCGTTCTCTAACCAGTAAACACAATATTCGACCATAACAGTTTTATCATTTATCGTTGTAATGCCCCTCTACCTCCAAGATGTAGACCTCTACCACTTCCTCGTAAATGTCATAGATTATCCGGTCATGGGCGGTAATGTGTCGAGACCATGTAATATCCCCACCGCCCCTTAACGCTTCGGGATGCCCAAGCCCAGTCTTAGGGTGCTCTAACAATTCTTTGTAGATTTTCTTATACTTCTTGAACAAATTGGGGTTTGATTTCTTCCATTTGGCAATCACCTTATCCACCCCGTCGGAAACCCTAATTGTGTACATCATAGACTATCGAAATAAGCGTCAATATCCTCACTGCTTTTGAGGGTAACACACTTTCCGGATTTGATTTCTTCCCTTGCCTTGTCAATCCTTGCTTGCAGCTCCGGGGTTATCATCAAATCTTCACGACCAACTTTTACCAAAGCGTAAATCTCGTTTTTCCTGCGAATTAGTACCTGCTCGCCATTGTCAGCTTTGGTGAAAGACGCTGCGAGGTTGTTACGGTATTCTCTTACTGATAATGCTTCCATATCTGTTTGCTTTTAAATTCAGCACAAAGATAGCTATATTTCAATAAAATACAAACATTTTGTACACAAACGTGTACACGCCATAAAAACCCGTTTCCAATCCTACCGCCCGTTGGTTGGTTTTGCTTTGCTCTTTTTCCCTATCGTTTTTCTTTTTCCGACAGTAAATCAACCACTTAGCTCTATAAATTCCCCTTGTCTGTTATAAGCATCGTCTGTAATATGCTCTATCACTTCTTCGCAAACGCCCATAAATAAAGGGATTAGAACATGTGTTTCCCCACACTTTGGGAGTTTAGTCCCCACACTTTGGGAGTTTAAAAGTAAATTAGTCCCCACACTTTGGGAGTTTTACCCCTCTTTTTTTGTTTTAATGTGGGGATTGTGTATATTTGCAGCAAATCAATCGTTTATGAAAAAGAAACTACCTATTACCAAGAATAAAGATGTTGTTGTTTCATGGGTATATACATGGTCAAAACAGCAAGACATGTCCATACACGAACAAAGAATAGTTCTTCGCATACTGGAAGCGTGCCAAGCTGAACTAAAGGGAGTAAAACTGAAAGATTATGCAGGCACGAAACGCAAGTTTGAGCATGGACTTTGGGATGTTGATGCACAAATGCATGTATCTGACGTTATTTTTTCCGGACGTGATTACAATGAAATCATAGCCGCACTCGATTCTTTGGCAGGACGTTTTTTTACTTACGAAGATGACGAGGAATGGTGGAAGTGCGGATTTATATCTAACCCAAAATATAAAAAACGCACTGGCATTATAACCTTTCGTGTGTCTAACGACCTTTGGGATGTGTTTACCAAGTTCGCCAAGGGGTACAGAGAATTTGAGTTAAACAAGGCTCTTGCGCTACCTACTGGGTATTCCCTTAGGTTTTACATGTTAATGAGTGGGCAGGTGTACCCTTTGGATATATCCCTTGAAAACTTGAAAGACCGTCTTGGCATACCTGCGGACAAATACAAGGACAAGAACGGAAAAGACAGAATAGATCATTTTGAGGAAAGAGTTTTGAAACCAGCAAAGGCTGCGCTTGATGAGAGCTGCCCATACACTTTCAACTACGTGAAAGTGCGTGAAAACCCAAACAACAAACGTAGCAAGGTGACCGGGTTTAGGTTCTACCCGGTCTATCAACCACAGTTCAGAGATGAAGAACTGGAAGGGAAAGAATTGCAAGCAAAGGTTACAGCACGATATCAGATAGACAGCCATGTGTACGAGTACCTCCGTTATTCCTGCGGCTTCACATCGGAAGAGATAAACCGGAACAAAGAGACATTCATAACGGCACAAGAAAAGATAACCGACCTTATCGGAGAACTGGCTCTCCTAAACGGAAAATCACGAGAAAAGAACAATCCGAAAGGGTGGATTATAAACGCCCTTAAAGGGAAAATCAAGGATAAGTAACAAGATTACCCGGCTGAAACACTCCGGGTAATCTTGTCAAATCAGAGGAACGATTTCCATTTCTACACCAAGTTCTTTCATCTGCTGTTGTATTTCCTCGCTGCTTAGTTTCTCTCTCGCCAGTGCAAGCCCATGAAAGGCGTCCCAGCCTGCCGGCTTCGAAACGATACTACCGTTTAGGACGGCATGGGTGATTTCGCCGCCGGACTTCGCACCCTTGTTCAGTATGAAGAAGAACCGGGGTTCTTCGTGTTCCGTTGTTCCCATAATTCGTAAAGTTAGATGTTTATTTATTCCCCTTTTGTTCCCTTGCCTGCTCTTGGTAGTATTCATAATACTGCTTGTAGTTGTCCCGGTCTTTGGCTGCATCCGTCCAAAGATAGCACATGAAACAAGCGAACAATAGGGAGATAACAGCACAAAGGATTGAGTAGAACGAAATTCGTTTGTCCACATAACCGCCGTTTTTCATTCTGTACCCCTGCCGTTCAAAGTCCGCCAACACGTTTTTTAGGCGATTTTCGGCACTTTCAAGGCTTTTCCCGTCTATTTGTACCTTTCGGGCTGTTGCGTCCTCTATGCGCTTCGTATAGACTTCAACACGCTTTAGTTCTTGATACACCAGTTCTACCGCAAGCTGCGGGTTTACCCTTGGCGTTGTATCTTTTCTTTTCCGGGGGCTGTACTGTCCCTGCTTAACGTTGGAAGCTGCCGCTTCCGGGTGTGAGTTTGTTTCCATGAGATATGTTCATTGAGTTGCACTTCAGTTTGCTTTGTGTCCGCTCGATATGGGCGAGAGTGTAGCCTTTCCCTATCTCGCTTGCCTTATACTCCGTACCGCTTCGGGCTGTGACATAGTAGCCGTTAAGTTTCCCGGTGCTTGCCCTGGCTTCCCGGACTTTAAAACCTCTCTTACCAAGTTCTTCCTTGAATTTGGTAAAGTCAAAGCCCTGCATCTTCTTCAATACGCCG
>NZ_JBDGDD010000062.1:0-4342 GCF_040909065.1 Ruminococcus sp. RTP21359st1_H3_RTP21359_211015 | reverse complement strand
CTTTATTTTATCAGATTTTTGCCTATCTCTCTTTTCTTTTTTCTTAATTTTGTCCAATATCTATTGTAGCACTACATATAAGTAATCGGCTATTTCAACTTCCGTGTTGATGTTAACAAACATTTCACAATCAACAAGATGTTAATTCTACAGACAATCCCCCTTGAATTTATACATAAATAATGTTATACTTGATACATTATAAAGTATATAGGATGTGATGAAATGCTTGGCGTGTGTATGGCATTGATCGATGATGAGGAAGATAAAAGCGATTTTCAAAATATAGTAAATAAATATGAACGAAAATTATATCGTGAAGCCTTTAAAATTCTTAATTCACACGAATTGGCAGAAGAAGCCGTTTGGGAGGCTTTTTACAGGATAGCAGAAAATTTTAAAAAAGTTCACAATTTGCCTGTGTACAAAATGGACGCTTATTTGATTATAACTATTAGAAGGGCATCATATCGGATCTACAACACGGAGAAAAAATATTTTGAAAATGACTCATTTGAGGATTCTGAATATGTGCCGGATATAGCTAAGCTTAATGAGTATGATATTTCTGATCTGACTAACGCTATTGGTCAGCTTGAAGACAAGTATAAAGCTGTTATCACTTATTTTTATTATTACGGTCACAACGCAAATGAAACCGCTGATTTAATGGGGATATCCAGAAATACAGTATATAAGTATCTGAGAAAAGCTGAAGCTATTTTATTGGAAAAGCTGAGAGGTGCAAACTATGAACGAAAATGAAAATTTCTGCAAAGCGATCGAACAAGCAGTTGTGCTGCCATGTGCAAAAGAAATGCAGCTGATATCCGATGAAAAATGTGATTTTTCATCAGCATACAGAAGAAGGATCCGCAGATTGTCCAAAGATCAAGATAAAACACCCCATTCATTGATAAAGACGACCTTGCAAAAGATGATATTCATAATTGCCGCAATGCTTATGATCGGATCGATAACAGTAGCTGCTGTTCCGACGTTAAGAGAATGGTTTGTTGGTTTGTTTGCAAGCAGCAATGATAATAATACTGATGTCTGGAATGTACATGGGGATGTTCCTGCTGATGATCTTACAGATGCTTTTGTGTGTTGTGAACCAACATATATCCCGAATGGATTTGCTGAACAGGACCGAACTCAAGAAGAAACTATGCTTATCATTGATTATTCTTCTAATAATGAATTTATCGAGTACACTCAAAGCAGTATATTAACGAATAATCAGATAGATACGCAAAACAGGACAACTGAAAAGGTATCGATAAATGACAATGACGCTCTGCTGTCTTACGATGCCGATACATCAACTATTGTATGGACTGATGGCAGATATTCTTATACAATAACCGGAGATTTGTGTAAAAGTGACATAATTAAGATGGCTGATTCGGTAAACTCTACAAAATAAAATGTTTTTCTGAAAAAGTGTGTACAAATTCACTCAAGCTTGTATCTTACTATATGAGAAGACAAAATCTTGAGGAAAGGAGTGCACATTTTTTATGCAATAATAAAAACAAGTACGTGCAATTGTGAAAACATACAAACTTATGTATTTCAATCAGCCATTTTCACTGCTTTTTCGGTTTGTATAATTGAAAGCTGCTGAGCCCAATGAAGATATAAATATTTATTATGCACAATTATCCGTTGTAATAATTGTGTGATATGATAAAGTTAAATTACTCTGCAACAAAACATTGACATTCAAATATTTGGATGTTATAATATAAAACGAATGATATTTATGAAAAAGTTTGTAAAGAGAATCGCAGCTATGGGTGCTGCTGTTATGATGATGAGTTCTATGGCAATCGGTGCAAGTGCATATTCTGGTTCAATTAATCTCCATTATACAAGCGGAGCACCATCATCTGATAATACTACAAAGAATTCTTGGACGGTATATACATCTACGCCAACACAAACGATGAAAATCACATCGTTCACTAGAGGAAATGGTTCTGCTTATGTGAATTTGTTCAACCCCATGGGAATAAACTCAAATGTCTCAAGTGTTACAACAAAAACAAAGGCAAATGTAAAAACTGGTGTTAAGATAACTGTTTCAGCAACATTGAAAAACTACGGTTCAGGTGGATATTCTGCATATGGTTCAATAAAAGGCTAATAAATTCGGGCAATAGTGCTGAATAGATGCTAATACATGTACTGCACAGTATATATAACTGTGCAGTACATGTATTAGCATCTGTATATTTTTCATATAACTTTAGACTGGGAGATAAAAACATGAAAAATCTAAAATTACTTGCCGCAGCGGTGGCTGTCGTTCTTGCAGGCTGTGCGCAGACACCTGACAGCGTAAGATTCTCTGCCGAGAAAGACAGTAAAGAGAGAAATGAGATCACAGCTATACAGTACATATCTTCCAACAAACTCAGTGATGACATAGACAATGCTCTTGATAAAAGCTATACTCAATTTGATCTGAGAGAAAATATCAGTGTGGAATTGCCCGAAGATTACTGCGAAGTCGATTTTACTCAGATATCGGATTATGAGGAAAATTACGAAAAGATAATGACCCGGATTTTTGGCAAGGATGTTCTCGACCGTGAGAATACAGTTCATGATGAAACCGGCGACGGCATGGTAAGTTACAGCTTTAGCGACGATGACGAGAAAATGTATGGCTGCGTTGGAAATAACGGCTTTATCTGTTTTGCCAAGCCCTCAGCTTTTGATGATCTCTTTAACGGTGGAAACAGAGTCAAGATCTATCATATTGACAGAGATGACGATCTTTCAGACAGCTATGAACTGGACGGAACTTCAGTCACGATCAAGCAGGCAGCTGATTTTGCTCAGGAATGGCTCGATAAGAACTATGCCGATCTTGAACCTGACTTGGAGATAGCCGTTAAAACTATAATTGTAAGACAAAGCGATCAGGGCATTTACTCTTTTGATATCCATGCGTCTAAAAAATACAACGGCGTATTGCTTGACGATCTTGTGCAAATGACAGATACGTCTGATGAAAGTATGTCGAAAATGAAATATATCACGCAGGGCATATATATGCAGATGTTTAAAAGCGACGAGATAGGCAGCCTTACTAACGGCAACGGTATCTTGATACCAAAAAAAGAAAGATCTGTTGATAAGATAATTTCCCTGTCAAGTGCAATGGGGTTTATTGAAAATACTTTTACAGATTTTAATGAGAAAATGGAGATAAGTGCCATTGACCTTAAATACACACTCACCCCTCTTAACGATAATAAAAACGGTCAAAGCTGCTACGATGCAGGCATAAAATTTGACAGCCATTTGGTCTGGGAGTTTGTTATGGATGTTCCCGAAAATGAAATGCCAGTAGGTGATGAATATTCATCTGCAGGCAATATTCAGCGATTTATTTATCTTGACGCTGAAAGCGGCGATCTTGATTATGAGTTTGATATAAATATGCTTATGCAGTGAGGTAGATCATGAAACAAAAGAAGTTTATGACGTTTTCGTGTATCGTGTTTTCTGCTGTTATTTTTCTGACTTCCTGTGGGGAAAATAAACCACAGTCGGATCTCTCTGCTGTTGACAGCGTGTCAAATATGCCGGAGAGCACCGTGTCAAAGCCAAGTTCGGAATTTAAGAACATAACTGTGGAAACAGAAAAATATGAGAATGAACAGCTTACATTCACATATGAGGGCAAAAGCTATACATTGCCGCTTTCAAGAGATAACTTTAAAGACGATATAGTTTATTATCCTGGATCAAAGCTCCACTCAGAACAGATCATAAACAATAAGCTTGGTGAAAAGGTCACTGCTGTTCTTACCGTTGATGATGGAATAACTAAAATCAAGCTGTGTGATGTTATAGGTCAAAACGGCAAAGTTTTTTCAAACAGCGGCGGCATTTGTACTATGACAAGAACGGGCGGATCTGCCTGTGAATTTACAGATCCACAAAGAACATTAAAAGCCGACCTGAACGATCTTATAGTATATCAGGAAATAAACTATCCCGATGAAGTCGATGATGTTGTATATGTGGGGTATCTTTTCAAGGACAATAATTTTATCCTTAATCAACTGTATGTTGCCGAATATGACGAAAATGGAGAGAAAAACTATGAAGAACAGCTAAACCGTGACCTCCCCAGCTTTTTCGGCACAGTACAGACCATAGGCGACAACACGGCCGAAATTAAGCTCACAGACGGCAAGACAGTTTGCACAGTGCCTACATATTATTGCGACGGGGAGCTTAGTGAGGGGCTTGAAGTCATGGTGATACTTGACTGCTCCACAGACCTTTTCGATAGCGGAAAGTCGGAGAGTTTTGATTA
>NZ_JBDGDD010000061.1:0-4469 GCF_040909065.1 Ruminococcus sp. RTP21359st1_H3_RTP21359_211015 | reverse complement strand
TCTTTGACATAAAATAACCCCCTTTAGAGTTACACCATTTTATTATTTCATGTGTCTACTCTAAGGGGATTATATCATTAAACATATCGTCCATTTTTTTTATGTGATATTCTATTTTTAACACTCCATATCATGGATGAGTCCGCAGTTTCGCATGGAGATAGTTCCGTTATTGCCTGTTATATAATGGTCAAGAACTGTCACACCTAAACATCTCATATATCTCATGACCTCACGGGTGAGAGTAACGTCCTCCTGAGAGGGAGTGTTGGGTGAGTCAGGGTGATTGTGGGCAAGGATAACAATATCAGTGCCGCTGTTGAGAACGGCTTTTGTAAGCTCACGAAAATCAACAGGGGTAAATCTCGCACCGCCTGCGGATATGTCTGTTACGCTCTTTATGTGAAAGCCAGAGTCGATACAAATTACCTTGAACTTCTCCTGCTTTTCGTTCCTGAAACAATTATTTACAAAACTCAGCGCCGCAGATATGTTTCTTATGTCTATCCTGCTGTCTGTGACAGTGGAGCAGTAGTTTATAAGCTCTCTGAAAAATAAAAGTGAGTTTGCAGAGCTTTCGCCCATGTCCTTTACCGAAGAAAGCTCCTCCACAGAAGCGTTAAGAACGCTGTTTAAGCTTCCGAACTTTTTTATAAGCTCGTGCGCAATATCATTGGTGTTCTTTCTCGGCACAATGTAAAATAAAAGCATTTCTAGTATCTCATGCTCGGAAAAGCCCTTGAAATTTCCCGATTCTTTGAAACGCTTCCTCATTCTCTCTCTGTGACCGCCGTGGTCTGCTTGACTGCTCATTTTATCACCTCTTATACAAGTATAAAATATCCGTACTTTTTTGTCAATAAAAAAACATTGTGACTTTATTCTTTACAGATAATTTCAGCAAGAGGGTAAGCTAATAATATTTAGAAAATTTTATTAATAAATCAAAAATAGCGTAAAATGCTAAAAAAACCTTCAGAAATATCAAAAGTGTCTGTGCGAAATGACGTTGAAAAAGGTTGTTTTTTTATGATATAATGAAATGGTAACTATTATATTATGGAGATGTTTTTATGACAGACCTGACGGTGGGAAAACCGTGGACAGTGCTGTGGAAATTTTCCCTGCCTATGTTCGTGAGCGTGATATTTCAGCAGATGTATTCCATTTTTGACAGTATCATAGCAGGAAAATTCGCAGGCGAGGACGCTCTTGCGGCAGTTGGTGCGTCTTATCCTATAACAATGATATTTATGGCGTTTGCAGTGGGAAGCAATGTTGGCTGTTGTGTGGTGATATCTCAATTCTTTGGTGGAAAAGAGTTCTCAAAGGTAAAAACCGCGTCAACTACTACTATAATTTCATGTACGATACTTGCAACAGTGCTGACAGTTTTTGGACTTGCGTTCTCTACTCCTCTTATGAGAATGATAAACACGCCCGATAACATCTTCCGTGACGGTGAGCTTTATCTGAAGATCTATATCGCAGGTCTTATCTTCCTGTTTCTTTATAACGTGGGTACAGGTATTTATAACGCAATGGGCGACTCGAAAACACCATTGTATCTCCTTATCGGCTCATCAGTTGGAAACGTTGTTCTCGACTATGTGTTCGTGAAGTTCTTTAAATGGGGTGTGGCAGGCGTTGCATGGGCTACTTTTATTGCTCAGGGAGTGGCTTGCGTGTTCTCACTGCTTATTTTGGTGAAGAAAACCGCAGAAATTAAAACAGAGGATAAACCACCGCTGTTTTCAGGAAAAATACTTAAAAAGATAACCCTTTATTCTATACCTAGTATTTTACAACAGAGCTTTATCTCAGTGGGAAATATCTTTGTGCAGTATCTTGTAAACAGCTTCGGCTCGTCTTGTATCGCAGGATATTCTTCTGCAATAAAGCTAAATACCTTTGCTATAACAAGCTTTACAACGCTTTCTAACGGGCTTTCAAGCTTTGTTGCACAGAATTACGGTGCAGGCAGGAACGATAGGATAAAAAGCGGATATAAAGCAGGACTTGTTATCTCGGCTATCGTGGCAGTGCCTTTTATACTCTGCTTTTTCTGTATGCCAAAAACTATGATAAATCTGTTTCTTGACGACGGCGGAACAAAAGCCGTTGAGATAGGCACAACATTTTTGAGAATAATATCGCCTTTCTATGTGTTTGTGGGCATAAAAATAATGTCAGACGGAGCACTCCGTGGTAAAGGCGCAATGCAGTATTTTATGATATCAACTTTTACGGACTTGATACTCAGAGTAGTGCTTGCGTTCGTGTTGGCAAGACCATATGGGTCAACGGGAATATGGCTGTCATGGCCGATAGGTTGGCTTGTGTCAACAGTGCTGTCAGTGGTGTTTGCGAGAGTGAAAGTGATGAAAAACGAATTGAATGAGGAATGAGGAGTGAGGAATGAGGAATGGCAAAGCCAAACTGAGCTAAGCACCAATACAAAGTAAAAGCACCCACCGAGCGAAGCGAGCAAAAGGTCCAGGGGCACGCCCCTGGTCAGGGTCAAGGGGTGAAACCCATTGTGGGTACAGGGCAAAGCCCTGTCGGAGTTTGAGGCAGAGCCTCAATAGGCGCAAGCCTACTAAGCGGTGCAGGGAGAAAAAGACGAATTGCAGAGTTGCAATCTGATACAAAGCTAACATCGAAGCACAAAACTGCACCGCTTATACTATATCCTTATACAAAGTAAAATCCGCAAAGAGCGCAGCGATTTTGCGGTATAACAAACCATGGCGTAAACCTTGGCTAAAACAACGTAACTCCGATTAGCAAAGACTAAATTAAAAAAAAGTTCTCAATAATGATGTTGACAAGTTTAATTAAATGTTGTATGATTATAAGAATAATAAATTAAGAATTCAAAATGTTTGCGGGAGGTTAATTTATGCTGGATACTAATGTAAACAATAAGTTTGGTAAAGAGGGTCTTACCTTTGATGACGTTCTCCTTATCCCAGGCGAGTCGGATTGTACACCTGATATGGTGGATATCCATACACACCTTACTAAGGATATAGTCCTCAATACACCTATAATGACATCTGCTATGGATACAGTCACAGAGTCAAAAATGGCTATCGCTATCGCAAGAGAGGGCGGTATCGGTATTATCCATAAGAATATGACTATCGCTCAGCAGGCAGAAGAGGTGGATAAGGTAAAGCGTTCTGAAAACGGCGTTATCGTTAATCCTTTCTCTCTTACAGCCGATAAAACTGTTGCTGAAGCTGATAAGCTCATGGGCAAGTATAAGATCTCCGGCGTGCCTATAGTCGATAAGGATGGCAAGCTCGAGGGTATCCTCACTAACAGAGATCTTAGATTTATCACTGATTTTGAAAATATCAAGATCGGTGACGTTATGACTAAGGAAAACCTCGTTACTGCTCCTGTTGATACGGATCTTGAAGGCGCTCAGAAGATACTTATGAAGCATAAGATCGAGAAGCTTCCTCTTGTTGACGCAAACGGTATTCTCAAGGGTCTTATCACTATCAAGGATATTGAAAAGGCTGTTCAGTATCCAAATTCCGCAAGAGATAAAAAGGGCAGACTTCTTTGCGGTGCTACTATCGGCATGACTAACGATATTCTCGAAAGAGTTGCCGCTCTCGTTGAAGCTCAGGTAGACGTCCTCGTTCTTGACTCTGCTCACGGCCATTCTATGAACGTTATAAATTGTCTTAAAAAAGTTAAGGCCGCTTTCCCTGATACACCGGTTATTGCAGGTAATATCGCTACTGCTGAAGCCGCCAGAGCGCTCTGCGAAGCAGGTGCTGACGCTATAAAGGTCGGTATCGGCCCTGGTTCTATCTGTACTACCCGTGTAGTCGCTGGTATAGGTGTTCCTCAGGTCACTGCAGTTTATGACGCTGCTTGCGCTGCTGCTGAGTATGGCATTCCTGTTATTGCTGACGGCGGTATCAAGTATTCAGGCGATATCGTTAAGGCTCTTGCTGCCGGTGCGAACGTTGTAATGCTTGGTTCACTCCTCGCAGGCTGTGACGAAGCTCCAGGCGAAACTGAGATCTATCAGGGCAGACAGTTCAAGGTATACAGAGGCATGGGTTCTCTTGCCGCTATGAACAAAGGCTCAAAGGACAGATATTTCCAGACAAACTCAAAGAAGCTCGTTCCAGAGGGCGTTGAGGGTCGTGTGGCTTATAAGGGTCCAGTTTCAGATACTATCTTCCAGCTTGTTGGCGGTATCCGTTCAGGTATGGGCTATTGCGGTTGTCATACTATTGCAGAGCTTGGCGAAAAGGCTAAGTTCATCAGGATAACAGGCGCAGGTCTTAAGGAGTCACACCCACACGATATTTATATCACAAAGGAAGCTCCAAACTATTCCGCAGGTATCTAATAGAATATATATACAAAAAAAGGCGCTGTAAAAAAACGCGCAATAAAAAAAGACTGCAACCACCCTTAAAAGGGTAGGAAAGCAGTCT
>NZ_JBDGDD010000060.1:0-5424 GCF_040909065.1 Ruminococcus sp. RTP21359st1_H3_RTP21359_211015 | reverse complement strand
AGGTGTCGGCAGCACCCTATCTTACCGGGACGTTACCATCCAAGTATTTTCGGCGAAGAAGAGCTTAACTACTGTGTTCGGCATGGGAACAGGTGTGACCTCAACTCAAACGCCACCGACTAAGTGAAGAGGAACGAATCCTCAAAATTGAATAATGAAAAAGCTGTTGGTTAAAAGGAGTAGTCATAACCAATAAGGTTAAGCCCTCGACCGATTAGTACTCGCTAGCTAAACACGTCACCGTGCTTACACTTTGAGCCTATCAACCTTGTAGTCTTCAAGGGGTCTTACTCTGTAAACAGAAGGGATATCTTATCTTAAGGGCGGCTTCACGCTTAGATGCCTTCAGCGTTTATCCGTTCCGCACATAGCTGCCCAGCTGTGCCACTGGCGTGACAACTGGTGCACCAGAGGTGCGTCCATCCCGGTCCTCTCGTACTAGGGACAGCTCCTTGCAAATATCCTACGCCCACGACAGATAGGGACCGAACTGTCTCACGACGTTCTGAACCCAGCTCGCGTACCGCTTTAATTGGCGAACAGCCAAACCCTTGGGACCGAATTCAGCCCCAGGATGCGATGAGCCGACATCGAGGTGCCAAACCTCCCCGTCGATGTGGACTCTTGGGGGAGATCAGCCTGTTATCCCCAGGGTAGCTTTTATCCGTTGAGCGACGGCATTTCCATTCACATACCGCCGGATCACTAACTCCAACTTTCGTTACTGCTCGAACCGTCATTCTCGCAGTTAGGCTCGCTTTTGCGTTTACACTCTGACGCATGGTTTCCATCCATGCAGAGCGAACCTTTGAGCGCCTCCGTTACTCTTTAGGAGGCGACCGCCCCAGTCAAACTGCCCACCTAACAATGTCCCCCGACTTGCTTCAAAGCCGCAGGTTAGAATTCCAGCACTCCAAGAGTGGTATCCCAAGGTCGACTCCACACAAGCTGACGCCTGTGCTTCCCAGTCTCCCACCTATCCTGTACGTGAAATACCGAAATCCAATATTAGGCTACAGTAAAGCTCCATGGGGTCTTTCCGTCTAGTCGCGGGTAACCGGCATCTTCACCGGTACTACAATTTCGCCGGGCGGGTTGTTGAGACAGTGCCCAGATCGTTACACCTTTCGTGCGGGTCAGAACTTACCTGACAAGGAATTTCGCTACCTTAGGACCGTTATAGTTACGGCCGCCGTTTACCGGGGCTTCAATTCAATGCTCTCACATCTCCTCTTAACCTTCCGGCACCGGGCAGGTGTCAGCCCCTATACGTCATCTTTCGATTTAGCAGAGACCTGTGTTTTTGCTAAACAGTCGCCTGGGCCTATTCTCTGCGGCTCAATCACTTGAGCACCCCTTATCCCTAAGTTACGGGGTCAACTTGCCGAGTTCCTTAACAACCCTTCTCCCGTTGGCCTTAGAATCTTCTTCCTATCTACCTGTGTCGGTTTGCGGTACGGGCACCTAAGATATTCATACAGCTTTTCTTGTCTCTTTCCATGATGACTTCTCTACTCATTTTCGATCCCTTACGACCGGGTCAACCATCGCCCGGCTACATCACTTCTAAAGCGTCCCTGTACTTAAATCTTTCGGTGGCTACGGAATTTCAACCGTATGTGCATCGGCTACGCGTCTCCGCCTCGCCTTAGCCCCCGGCTTACCCTGAGCGGACGAACCTTCCTCAGGAAACCTTAGATTTTCGGCCATTATGATTCTCACATAATTCTCGCTACTCATTCCGGCATTCTCACTCGAATAAAGTCCACCAGCGCTTCCGCTCTGACTTCACCCCTTATTCGACGCTCTCCTACCACTCTAAATTACTTTAGAATCCCAAGCTTCGGTACATTGTTTAGCCCCGTTGAATTTTCGGCGCAGGGTCACTCGACCAGTGAGCTATTACGCACTCTTTTAATGAGTGGCTGCTTCTAAGCCAACATCCTGGTTGTTTATGCAACCCCACATCCTTTTCCACTTAACAATGTTTAGGGACCTTAGCTGTGGGTCTGGGCTGTTTCCCTTTTGACAATGAGACTTATCTCACATTGTCTGACTCCCGTGAATCAATTATCTGGCATTCTTAGTTTGATAGGGTTCAGTAATCTTTCGACCCCTAGCCCATTCAGTGCTTTACCTCCAGTAATCTTTCACGAGGCTAGCCCTAAAGCTATTTCGGAGAGAACCAGCTATATCCGAGTTCGATTGGAATTTCTCCGCTATCCACACCTCATCACCGGCCTTTTCAACGGACGTGTGTTCGGCCCTCCATGGAGTTTTACCTCCACTTCAGCCTGGACATGGATAGGTCACTCGGTTTCGGGTCTATTGCATACGACTTATTCGCCCTATTCAGACTTGCTCTCGCTTCGGCTCCGTACCTTAAGCACTTAACCTTGCCGCATACAATAACTCGCCGGACCATTCTACAAAAGGTACCCGATCACACTTTGACGTGCTCTCGGTGCTTGTAAGCATAGGGTTTCAGGTTCTTTTTCACTCCCCTCCCGGGGTTCTTTTCACCGTTCCTTCACAGTACTATTCGCTATCGGTCATTAGGTAGTATTTAGGCTTGGAGGATGGTCCCCCCATCTTCCCACGGGGTTTCACGTGTCCCGCGGTACTTTGGATACAGCTCGCTGACTCTCTCTTTCGCTTACGTGACTCTCACACTCTTCGGTACGTTTTCCCACACGTTTCAACTAGAAATTATCAATACTAAATGCTGTCCGAAACCCCATAAGTATTGCTACCTATGGTTTAGCCTCTTCCGCTTTCGCTCGCCACTACTCACAGAATCTCGGTTGATTTCTCTTCCTCGCCCTACTTAGATGTTTCAGTTCAGGCGGTTCCCCTCATATACCTATTTGATTCAGTATATGATGTATGTGCATACACATACGGATTGCTCCATTCGGAAATCTGCGGATCAATTCATACTTGCTGATCCCCGCAGCTTATCGCAGCTTATCACGTCCTTCATCGGCTCCTAATGCCAAGGCATTCTCCCTACGCTCTTCTTAGCTTAACCATTTTTGAATTATGTCTAATCCTCTTAATTTTTATGCTAATTGCAGGTTTTTTACCCGACTTTAACTTTCGTTATTGTCGTTCATTTTTCCTCATTTGCATTACTTTTGCTTTTCATTATTCAATTTTCAAGTTTCATTCCTTGCAAGATCTCTCTTGCTGGTGGGCACAAGTGGACTCGAACCACCGACCTCACGCTTATCAGGCGTGCGCTCTAACCACCTGAGCTATGCGCCCATTTAGTTATTAGTTCGTTCTTCCTTCGTCCCTTGGTGGAGATGAGGAGAATCGAACTCCTGACCCCCTGCTTGCAAAGCAGGTGCTCTCCCAGCTGAGCTACACCCCCATATGCAGGGACTAGGTACTCCATTGTGCTGTTTTAAAGATACTGTTTCCAGCATCCTCAAAATTGAACAAAAACTACTTTCTTAAACCTTTGCTGACCGGAGAATTATTTTATGAGAAGTTTTCTTTTCCTTCTCTGTTCTCCATAGAAAGGAGGTGATCCAGCCGCACCTTCCGATACGGCTACCTTGTTACGACTTCACCCCAGTCATCAATCCCACCTTCGACTGCGTCCTCCTTGCGGTTAGACTACAGGCTTCGGGTGTTACCGACTCCCATGGCGTGACGGGCGGTGTGTACAAGGCCCGGGAACGTATTCACCGCAGCATGCTGATCTGCGATTACTAGCAATTCCGACTTCATGTAGGCGGGTTGCAGCCTACAATCCGAACTAAGACTGCTTTTAGGGGTTCGCTCTACCTCGCGGCTTTGCATCCCTCTGTTAACAGCCATTGTAGTACGTGTGAGGCCCAGGTCATAAGGGGCATGATGATTTGACGTCATCCCCACCTTCCTCCGTTTTGTCAACGGCAGTCCTGCTAGAGTGCTCTTGCGTAGCAACTAACAGTAAGGGTTGCGCTCGTTGCGGGACTTAACCCAACATCTCACGACACGAGCTGACGACAACCATGCACCACCTGTCTATATGTCTCCGAAGAGATTTCACTCATCTCTGAGCTATGCATACGATGTCAAGACCTGGTAAGGTTCTTCGCGTTGCTTCGAATTAATCCACATACTCCACTGCTTGTGCGGGCCCCCGTCAATTCCTTTGAGTTTCAACCTTGCGGTCGTACTCCCCAGGTGGATTACTTATTGCGTTTGCTGCGGCACGGAAGGGGTCAGTCCCCCCACACCTAGTAATCATCGTTTACGGCGTGGACTACCAGGGTATCTAATCCTGTTTGCTCCCCACGCTTTCGAGCCTCAGCGTCAGTTAAAGCCCAGTAAGCCGCCTTCGCCACTGATGTTCCTCCTAATATCTACGCATTTCACCGCTACACTAGGAATTCCGCTTACCTCTACTTCACTCAAGAACCACAGTTTCAAATGCAGTTTATGGGTTAAGCCCATAGTTTTCACATCTGACTTGCGATCCCGCCTACGCTCCCTTTACACCCAGTAATTCCGGACAACGCTCGCTCCCTACGTATTACCGCGGCTGCTGGCACGTAGTTAGCCGGAGCTTCCTCTTCAGGTACCGTCTTTTTTTTCGTCCCTGAAGACAGAGGTTTACAATCCTAAAACCTTCTTCCCTCACGCGGCATCGCTGCATCAGAGTTTCCTCCATTGTGCAATATTCCCCACTGCTGCCTCCCGTAGGAGTCTGGGCCGTGTCTCAGTCCCAATGTGGCCGATCAACCTCTCAGTCCGGCTACTGATCGTCGCCTTGGTAAGCCGTTACCTTACCAACTAGCTAATCAGACGCGAGCTCATCTTTCAGCGATAAATCTTTGATAATCAAATCATGCGGTTCAATTATGTTATGCGGTATTAACGATCGTTTCCAATCGGTATCCCCCTCTGAAAGGCAGATTGCTCACGTGTTACTCACCCGTCCGCCACTAGATCAGAAAAGCAAGCTTCTCTTCTCTCGTTCGACTTGCATGTGTTAAGCGTGCCGCCAGCGTTCGTCCTGAGCCAGGATCAAACTCTTAATTAAAGTTGTATATCAAAAGCATCTCTGCTCTTGTTATCCTGTTTCAGTTCACTTCACTGAACGTACATTTCTTTTACGTCTTTATGTTAGACCTTTAATTCTTTTTCTCAAAAGAATCTCTCAAGGGTTTCGTACTATTCGTCTTTGTTCAATTTTCAAGATGCTGTTTCGTTACACTCTTTTGTGTCGTGCAACTTTTACATTATATCACACTTTTTATCTTTTGTCAACCCCTTTTCTGAAGCTTTTTTCAAAAAAGTTTTTTGACTTCCGATTTTTTAGTGTTTTCTAATGTGCTGTCTTAAATCAGCTTATCTATTATATCATATTAGCTAAGCTTTGTCAAGACTTTTCTTTGTGAATTCTTTATGAATTCGTTTGAACTCTTT
>NZ_JBDGDD010000059.1:0-6307 GCF_040909065.1 Ruminococcus sp. RTP21359st1_H3_RTP21359_211015 | reverse complement strand
ACCACAAAAAAGACTGCTTTCCTACCCTTTTAAGGGTGGTTGCAGTCTTTTTTTATTGCGCGTTTTTTTACAGCGCCAGTTACAGCGGACGGCAAAGCCGACCGCATTTTGCGAGGTTTACAGAGTTTTCGGCAAAGGGGTTGTAAAATCGGGCTTTTAGAAATTTAGAAGTTGTAATCGCTGAAAACAGCGTAAATACGGAATTTATTAAGGAGTTGAAGTGGAAAATATGAGTTTTCAGAATAAAGTGAAATTTGCGTTATGGGCATATCCCGAAACGTTGAAAGACGTGGAAGTTCACTACAAAAACGACAACTGCAAGTCGCAGAGTGAGTTTATTGAAAAAGCTATAAAGTTTTACATTGGTTATCTTGATGAGGAAAAAAGCGTGAATTACATTTCACCGATGATAACCGAAACGGTCAAAGCGCAGATAAAAGGTACGGAACAGCGGCTTGCACGTTTGCTTTTCAAGGTCGCAGTTGAGCTTGGCAAGCTGTCGCATATGACTGCGGCGATAAATGATGTGGACGATGAAACGCTGAAAAGTCTTCATGCGATGTGCGTTAATGAAGTCCGTAAAATCAACGGTATTATTGATTATGAGGACGCTGTGGAGTATCAGAAGGAGTGATTTTTAATTGCCAAAATTAATTGTTACAAGCCGCTATCTTAAAAGCGGCAGTGGAAAAAGAAAACACCTGTATCACTATGTAAAATACATCGCAACCCGTGAGGGTTCAGTTCCGATACCGAATGCAAATGAAACAGCTCCTGCTACGAAAAGTCAGCAGGAGCTTATTTCATCTCTGCTGCACGATTTCCCCGACAGCAAAGAGTTATTTGAGTACGAAGATTACCAAAAGAATCCCACAATTAAAAACGGTTCAGCGCTCATATCGGTAATACTTGACCGAAACATGGACAGGCTTACAAGTCGTGAAAATTATGTTGGATATCTTGCAAACCGTCCCGGCACAGTCAAGTTTGGTTCTCACGGTTTATTCTCACAATCGGACGAGCCTATTAATCTTGAAAAGGTTGCAAAAGATATTGCAAACCACGGCGGTAACGTCTGGACTCATGTCGTTTCGCTGCGCAGAGATAACGCTCAGGCAATGGGGTATGATAATTTAAAAGCGTGGCGGGAATTAGTCAAGCGGCAGATTTCTAACATTGCAAAGAATCAAAAAATTGATATGGCTAATCTGAAATGGTATGCCGCCTTTCACGATAAGAAAACGAATCCCCATGTGCATATCATCGTGTACTCCACAAACGAGCGTGAGGGATTTCTCACTAATCATGGTATTGAAAAAATCCGCAGTGGTTTTGCAAACGATATTTATGCGGACGAACTTCACCATCTCTACGCACAGCAGACCGATTTGCGCAATCAGATGAAAAAAGAGTCTGAGCAGTTGATGAAACAGCTTGCGGATAACATTTCACAGAATGATGTTGATAATGCAGAACTAATTGATCTTGTTGCAAAACTGCATGAACAGCTTAATTCTTCTAAAGGCAAAAAGGTATACGGATACTTGAAAGCGGATGTGAAGAAAACTGTTGATGAGATTTTTATAAGGCTTGCGGAAAACGAATCAATTCAAAAAATGTACTCCCTCTGGTGCGAAATGGAACAGCAGAAGCATGATGTTTATTCGTCAGCAAGAGTTCAGTTTCCGAAGCTTGCGGATAACAAGGAGTTTAAGTCCGTTAAAAATATGATCATTCAGACCGTGCTGGATATGAATAGTCCTGTTGTTGATATTGAGATTGAAGAACCGGAACTGACAGAAAAAACTGATGATGACATAACAGATATTCCTCCGCAGATTGATGAGTTTGATAATGCGATTTATTTTGATAATGACGATATGGCTGCCAATGGTTTTTCATGCAGCAGCAAAATCTCGCCAAAAGAACCCGATGATTCTCCGAAAAGCAAATATTATTTAAAATGGAGCAACGCATACAAAGAAGCCTGCAAGCTGATTTATAACAAGCAATCAAAGCTTGAAGATTTTCAAAAAGCGGAGCAGCTTTTGCTTAACGAATCAGGGGCAGGTAATGTTCTTGCGATTCACGATTTGGGAAAACTTTATTCCACGGAAAAGCTTGGTGCAAAAGAGGAAGAAAAGTCATCCTCATTCTACAAAGAGGCATTGCAGGGCTTTATGGAGATCGAGCCGGATTCTGATTTTATGTTTCCTTATGAGCCGAAATTTGATGGGCAGATTATGAAACCCGTGAATATGCGTTCTTACGTTTGGTATCGCATAGGCAAAATGCATTGCTATGGGTTGGGAACAGAACAGGATTACGCTCAATCATTTGAATGGTTTTTGAAGTCAGCTCAGGAGGGCAACAAATTCGCACAATACAGTCTTGCCAATTTATATTACTACGGCAACAGTGTGGAAAAAGATTTGTCGCAGGCGTTTTTGTGGTATCAGAAATCGGCTTCTCAGGGTCAGCCGTATGCTTCTTATGCTGTTGCACAGATGTACAGCAAGGGTGAATATGTTGCTGAGAATAATGAAACCGCACAGAGATATTACAAAGCTGCATTATCTGGTTTCCTTGAACTTGAAAGCAAAGATCAGGCGGACGATAACCTATTTTATAAAATTGGAGTTATGTACAAAAACGGACTTGGAACGGAAGCTGATATTTCAAAAGCCATTGATTACTTCAAACGTTCCGCTGAGATGAATAACAAGAATGGTCTGTATGAATATGGCAAAACATTAATTCAAGGAAAATACATTGAGGCTGATTTAAATAAGGGTTTGGAGTGTATTGAAAAAGCAATGAAACTTAAAAATTCCAATGCAAAGCGTTTTTTTGCATTGGAATATATTTCGGGTGAATATTTTTCACAAGATATTGAAAAAGGACTATTTATGTTGACAGAATGTGCAGATAAGGGTGACAGTTTTGCTTGTTTTCAGTTGGGTCAGTTTTATTTGAAAGGTGAAATTGTCACGCAGGATTTAGAAAGAGCAGAGAAATATTTGCTGCTTGCAGAGGATAACGAATTCACACAGTATGCTTTTGGGAAGTTGTATTTGCAGGAAGAAAAGTATGATATTCAAAAGGCGGTAGATTACTTTGAAAAATCCGCTGATAAGAATATGTGGTCAAGCTATCAGCTCGGCAGGCTTTATCTTTTCGGAGCAGATGAACTTGAAAAGGATAAGGAAAAGGCTGTGGAGTGGCTCACAAAGTCCGCAAATGATGGTAATGAGTACGTTCAGAATATGCTTAACAATATTGATGATTTTGAAAATATGCTGCTTAGAAATACTGTTATGGGATTGTTTGTGAATTTAAGTCGCTGTATTGAGGATAATTATTCGCAGAAGCAGTGTTCTTTAAAAATACAAACTGATAGAAAGCTCAGAAAAATGATACAAAAGAGAAAGTCAGGAATTGGCATCAGAGAAGAACAAAATATGACTAACTAAGAAATATCTTAAAAGCTATATTCAAAGAAAAGATAGGTTTTTCCCCATATGTTGTGTAAATCTCCAAAGTAGTGTATAATAAAAGAGCTGAGACCCACCGAAAAAAAGTCTGTAAAAACGCAGTCAACTATGGTAAAATATAAATAACACAGGAGGCTGATTTTTTATGGGAAGAAGAAAAAGAGAACCAATGAGCGAAGGAAAAAAGAACATCATCGGAATGCTGCTCGAGGAGTATGATATCCGATATCACAGACCGCCTTCTTCCGCAGATAGAGGACTGGCAGAAACGTCCTCTGGGCGAGGTTTATCTCATTGTATTTATTGATGCTGTACATTTTTCTGTACAAGAAAACGGACAGATAAAAAACTTGCAGCATATGTAATCCTTGCAGTAAGTTTGACAGGTCACAAGGAAGTTTTATCCATACATATCGGAGAAAACGAAAGTGCAAAATATTGGCTTGGAGTCCTGAATGAGCTGAAAAATCGCGGCGTAAAGGACGTCCTCGTGATATGTGCCGATGGCCTTTCGGGTATGAAAGAAGCCGTAAATACGGCATTTCCACAGACAGAATTACAGCGTTGTAACGTTCATCAAGTAAGAAACACGCTGAAATATGTTGGTGCAAAAAACAAGAAAGAATTTTCCAACGATTTGAAAACCATTTATCACGCACCGTCTGAGGACGCTGCGCTTGAACAGCTTGAGCGTGTGACGGAGAAGTGGGAGAAAGATTATCCAAACGCCATGAAGAGCTGGTACAAAAACTGGGATGTGATCTCACCGATCTTCAAGTTTTCCGCTGATGTGAGAAAGGTCATTTACACCACCAATGCGATCGAAAGCCTTAACAGCGGCTATCGTCGTCTGAACAAACAGAGAAGCGTATTTCCGAGCGATACAGCGCTCCTGAAGGTTCTGTATCTTGCAACTCATGAAATAGCGAAAAAATGGACTATGCCGCTGAGGAACTGGGGCATAGTTCTTGGCGAGCTGGAGATCATGTATCTCGACAGGCTAAGCTGAGCCGGCACAGTCAGTCTGCTTCCATTCCGCTACGCTCCATTCCAGCAGACTGACTGTTGAAGAACCTTGACAAATTACGGTATTTATTGTATACTGTAAAAAAATGAGCGGCTGTTTTTCAAGCCGCTCCACAATATCGTTTTTTATCACTGTTGTTGAATTCACAGAGATTTTTTCACAGGGCCGATAAAACTTTTTCATTTCCATGCTCGCTGGATGATTTGGGTGAGGGTTTTTCTTTTTGGGATGAAAGCATGATATATGAGGAGAAAACCGAACTTAGAAGCTGAAGATTGTTATATGACGGTAAATTGCTGGATACGGTCACAATGCATTGTGCAGCAGACGATAATGATTATAGTGATAATGATATTATTTGTATAAGCTTTACTGCGAGTGCTTTTAAAAGGCAGGATACGATTGATAATATTTCAATAGGCGGAATAACCTTTGAGAGTACAGAAGCAGAAATAAATCAAATGTTTGGTGAACCGACAGACAATCATGAAGATTCAAGTCACTTTAGCTCATATTTATATTTAATTGATAAAAAGTGGCTGACTCTTTCTTTTAATTATGGGCATCTAAATATTATAGATCTTAATTTTGGAGGAAAATAAAACGTCGATTAATATTGATACAAGTTTTGAGATTATATTAAAACTAGACAATGATATGACAAAAGTAGAAGAAACAATGATAAAACTATCTGACGAAGAAACATATACCGTAGATGGTTTTTGTGAAATATAAAAAAATAATTTTTATTCGTCGCTTGATGAGAAAGGAAATGTCATGAAATTGCAAAAACAGATTACAAACGAAGAATTGCTTGAACTTACAAGAAAAGCATTTGAGAATGATGAGGTTGCTGAATTTCTTTGCGGAGAAAAAGGATATTCAGTTATGGGAAACAGGGATATACCTATTAATATTCCTACAGATTTCGGACGCATTGTAGAAAAAGGAATATATGAGTTATATTTGACTACAAATGATGAAGTAATTATCAAGAAATTCCGTAAAGCAATTATGACACTAAATAGTACACCTATTCAAGTTTGGTGTGCATATATGGCTTGTTGGAATCAAATTTTCAATGAACATTCTAAATATCCAGCACCGTTTAAAATGATTGATGATACCCTTTTAAAGACATTAAAAAGTACCTTGATAAACAATGAATCATCTCTACGTAATTGTAAAGAGTGGATGGGGATTAACAAAAAAAATGGATTATGGGATTACATAATTCGTATAGATAATGTCTTAAAAAAAGATTATGGGGTGAGTGTATTATGAGTGAAGTGAATAATGATTTTTTAGAATATGGAGCTTCTTTTTTAGTTACAAAGAGAGATTATGATTTGTATTATAGTGATCCAGATAGTTTACTTGGTGCGGGAGGGCAACGCTTTATTGCACCAAGCAATCAAATGGATCAATTGCTTATTGTAGCTAATGGTGATATTGGCATTATAGAAGAAGGACTAGGTATAGAGACCGATAAATGGGCAGGTCAAGAATTAGTTAGAATTGACATAGATAAATCCATTGTAAATGATTTCTATGAAAGTGGAAATCTTAAGCTTCCAACAGGAACGTACAATCCCATTTGTGCCATTAAATGACATACTCCCACCGCTCTTGCGAAAGTGGTTTTTCCGCCGTTGTTTGCTCCCGTCACCATATAAAACCGTGCGTAATCTGACATATCAATATCGTTTGCAACAATTTTTTCGGTCAGAATTTCCTGCGGATTTTGCGTAACAAGCTGCCTGTAGAAGTTGAGGTCAAAGACGTT
>NZ_JBDGDD010000058.1:0-6648 GCF_040909065.1 Ruminococcus sp. RTP21359st1_H3_RTP21359_211015 | reverse complement strand
ATTGATATGGTGTATTATATTCTTGTTGGTATTTTTTCATCAAATTTATTATACCACAAAAAAGACTGCTTTCCTACTCTTTTAAGGGTGGTTGCAGTCTTTTTTTATTGCGCGTTTTTTTACAGCGCCTTTTTGTGTGGGTATATTTAATTAATAGAAAGGCTTTTTATCAGATATCCCATTTCCAATCTCTGATCTCAGGCATATCAAGACCATATTCGGCAATATACTGCTTGTGTTCAACAAGCTTGTCCTGCATGAGCTGGTGGGCTGTCGAGGACGCCAGCCCCTACATTTAGATAAGCTGACAAATAAGTATCACGCAGAAGCTTGCAAGGCAGGCAAATGCCGCAACTATAATAAGGCTTTTTTCCTTGAATGCAAGCACGCAGGCTGTTATAAGTCCTGCTATGGAAGCCGCAAGGTTTCCCGTTGAGAATAGTATGGACGGGAACGTCATTGCTCCAAGCACAGCATATGGCACATAGTAAAGAAAGCTTTGCACAAATCTGTTTGTTATCTTGCCCTTGAATATCACCAACGGCAGGGCACGAATAAGATAGGTCACTCCTGCCATAATGAAAAGATAAATGAAGAAATCTCTTATACTCAGCATTGACCGTCCTCCTCATTTTTCACAGGCATGAGAGCCGCCATTACCCCTGCGGAAAGAACGGTGCAGATTATTATGGAAAATCCTCCGGATACCTTATTAAGAATAGGCAGCCACTTGAAACAACAGCTAAGAAGAGCCGCAAATATCGCCGCCATTGCAATGCCCTTGTTTTTCTTTGCAGGCGGTATTATTATTGCAAGGAACATTCCGTATATTGCAATGCTAAGTGCGCTTATGACTATCTCAGGAAGTATTTTTCCTGCCGCCGCACCTATAAGGGTCCCCAGCGACCAGCCTGCTACAGGTAAAGCGATAAGCCCATACATATACTGCCTTGAAACTTCCCCTATATTTCCCATTGCCATGACAAATATCTCGTCTGTCACTCCGAAACCTACCAGCCAGCGGTGTATTCCCGACAGTGACTTGTCAGCTTTCTGCGAAAGAGATATGGACATAAGTGCATACCTCAGATTGATGATAAACTGTGCACAAGCCATTTCTATCCAGAAACCGCCTCCCGACAGCATAATGTCAAGTCCTGCGAACTGACCTGCCGAGGTCACGTTGCAAATAGAGATAAGCACAGTTTCCCACCAGCTTAGACCACCTTTTACGCCTTGAAGTCCGAATGTAAAAGATACCGAAAGATACCCCAAAGCAATAGGTATGCCGTCTTTAAGACCTTTTTTGAAACCACTCATAAATCATTCCGCCGAAGCGGTGTTCCCCCTCAAATCAAAAATTATCTATCCTGCACTGACATGACGCCATTGTAACAAGTGCCGCCTTGTGGCTTTCTTCCGTTACTCCTGCACAAGCGTTTGCGTCAACTATGACCTCGCATTCAGGACAAAAAGCTTTTATTAGCAAAGCGTTTGATACCACGCAAATGTCTGTGCAAAGTCCGCAAAGCTCTATCTCGTCCCCTGCCTTTGTTATTTCAGCAAGGTGCTGTGCAAGCTCAGCCGAGCCGAATGTGCTTTTTTCATAGACCTCTGCGCTTCCACCGATAGCCTCAGCTACCTGAGTCTCAGGCTGCCAGCCCTCGGTGCCTTTTATGCAATGCTCCACAGGGAGCTTTTTTCCCTCAGGCGTTTCAAGATAATCCTTGAAATGCGTGTCAAGGGTCATGAATACAGTGCTGCCCTGAGCCTTGTAACTGCGTATTTTTTCACAGACAGCAGGAACGATCATTTCTGCCATTTTTGAGCCAAGACTGCCCGTGACAAAATCATTCTGCATATCAACAACTATAAGATATCTCATATTCTATTTACTCCTTTCTCTCACGACGAAAACGTTTTGACAGGTAAGAACTGACATATTGTTTTATTAGTCCATAAAATAACATTATAACTCTAAAATATGAATTTTTCAACGTGTGCATAAAATGGGCAAAAAAAATGCTGAGCAACGGTGCTCAGCAGAAAATAAAATAAAAAAAACTATGTGTAGAACAAAAGAAAGGAGACAACAAAACGGATGTTAAATCAAACAAATTATGTTCAATATCCTTAACATCAATTAAATTATAACCTCTTTTGTAGCGATAGTCAAGAAAAAGTTGCAAAGAACTTGTTAATTTTCTGAAAATTCGGGATTTTGCACAAATATTTCGTTGACATTATGCTAACAATGACATCTGCGTGAGGTCTGAACTTAAATCGACTTAAAAAAGTAAAATATCTTATCCATTTTTAGTGTCTGTGATGTTCAAATTTTAATGTTTAAAACAAAAAAATAAGGTCATGACAGCAGGAAAGAGAGCCGATTTTAGAATATGCAGCAGGCAAACCCGTGATAAAATGCTGCCCTCTGAAACAAGCTCCCTCTCCTGCCGCCATGACCTGCAGGGGACTACTGCTCGGTGACAAGTCTGTTGTCTTTGAAAAACAGTGAAATGCACCAGATAGCCGAAATAGCTACTAAAACGTAGATGATCCTGCTTAGTATCGCTGCAGCGCCTCCGAAAAGAAATGCCACAAGGTCGAACTGGAAAATGCCCACAAGCCCCCAGTTTATGCCGCCTATTATGAGAAGCAGCAGTGCGATCCTATCTATCATGAGAAACTCCTCCTTTGATTGTTTAAGATATAGAGCAGTCCGTCTGTCAGCGGGCTGTTGATTGTAGTATTGTCATATTTTTTTGGATTATTCATTAAACGTTTGGTAAAAAACTACTAAAAAACACAGTGAAAATTCTATATAAAAATCTGCGTTTTGTACTAGACAAAAGCGATGGGCTATGTTATAATAATTGTATGTTAATCGTTTAAGTAAAAATGTATGGTAAAGCGGGAGGCAGATCATCGCTTTGCACTATGGGGGCGTTACTTTTTTGAATAATATAGACCTTAAATTCATGTTTAAAGATACGGAATGTGTCAGAATGCAGTCGGGAAAGTATTCCTGCGTTATCGCACCAAAACTTGGTGCTTCTGTGCTGAGGCTTCGTGACGAGGAAAACGGCATAGAGGTGTTCAGATATCGTGATGACTGCACTCTCAAGACTATAAATAAGGCGAGAGAGATATGGGGACTGCCTACTCTTTTCTTGCCTAATCGCTTTGATAAGGGCATTATAAAGACATCTGACGCAGTGTATCAAATGCCTGTAAATGAGAAAAAGCTTGATAATTTTATCCATGGCTGGGTGCATAAGAGAGAACACGAAATAGAGTGTTATTCAACACAGGATAAAAAAGTTGTGCTTGTTACTTCTTATACCTTTGACAAGAATGACGAGATGTATTCTTATTTTCCAGTGGATTTTAAAATATCCTATACGTTTACGCTTTCTGAAAGCGGTCTTTTGCAGGAGATATACCTGACAAACAACAGCGACAAGGCTCTGCCTGTTTCTATATGTACTCATACCTGCCTTAACGCACCAATGTGCGACGGCGGCAGGGAGGAATCAATGAGAATGTGCGTGCCGATAATCGAAAAGTGCGAGCTTGACAAGAGATGTCTGCCTACAGAAAAGCTTTTGCCTCTTAAAAAGAAAGACCTTGAATATAAAGAGGGTACAAAAATGCCTACCCTGCATAATATCTCAAACGATATGTACACCGCAGGCATGAACAAGCTTGACGGTAAGGACTTCCATGGCTCTTATGTTGTGGATACTGACAATGGTCATAAGGTTTGCAACGAGGTGTCAAAAGAATTTAAGTTCTGGAATATGTGGAACGATAAGGGCAATAAAGGATATTTCTGCCCTGAACCAATGACAGCTATGATAAACTCTCCTAATCTCAGCCTGCCTAACGAAGTGAGCGGATATGAGGAGATAACAAAGGGTCACACATTCAAGTGCTGGCAGAGATTCTTTACTGAATAATAGAAAATGCAGTAGGTGCGACATGAGGTCACCCATTGATATACGCATTTGCATGGGTTATAATTAAGAAATTAATTAACAATAGATAAATTACGAAAGGTGGAAATTATTGATGAAATTTGGTCATTTTGATGACGTGAAAAAGGAATATGTCATCAGCAATCCAAGAACGCCATATCCATGGATAAACTATCTTGGCACACAAGAGTTCTTCTCACTTATCTCCAACACAGCAGGAGGCTATTCCTTCTATAAGGACGCAAGACTGAGAAGAATAACTCGTTACCGTTACAACAACGTGCCTATCGACATGGGCGGAAGATATTTCTATATCAAAGACGGCGAAACTATCTGGAATCCGGGCTGGTCACCGGTAAAGACAGAACTTGATTTTTATGAGTGCCGTCACGGTATGGGCTATACAATTATCACAGGTAAGAAGAACGGACTTAAGGCTGAGGCTACATTCTTTGTTCCTCAGAACTATAACGGCGAAGTTCAGCAGGTAGTTCTCACAAACGAGAGCAATGAAGAAAAAACATTCTCATTCTTCTCATTTGCAGAGTGGTGTCTTTGGGACGCTCAGGACGACTGCACAAACTTCCAGAGAAACTTCAGCACAGGCCGTGTTGAGGTAGTAGGTTCAACTATCTATCACAAGACAGAATACAGAGACAGAAGAGATCACTTTGCATTCTATACAGTAAATGATGAGATAGACGGCTATGATACAGACAGAGATTCATTTATCGGTCTTTATAACGGCTTCCATAACCCACAGGCTGTTGAAGCAGGCAAGGCTAACAACTCATTTGCAGACGGCTGGTCACCTATCGCTTCACACTACAAGAAGATAACACTTGCTCCGGGCGAGTCAAAGACTCTTGTATTTATCCTCGGCTATGTTGAAATGCCTGTTGACAAGAAGTTCGAGGCTGACGGCGTTACTATCAATAAGGAAAAGGCTCTCGCAATGATCGAGCAGTATAACACTCCTGAAAAGGTAGCCGCAGGTCTTGAAGAACTCAAGGCAACTTGGGACAGACTTCTCAGCGTTATCAATGTTGACACACCTGATGACAAGGTAAACAGAATGGTAAATATCTGGAACCAGTATCAGTGCATGGTAACATTCAACCTTTCACGTTCCGCATCATATTTCGAGAGCGGTATCGGCAGAGGAATGGGCTTCAGAGATTCAAACCAGGATATCCTCGGCTTCGTTCATCAGATACCGGACCGTGCAAGACAGCGTATCATCGACATCGCTTCTACACAGCTTCCTGACGGCGGCTGCTATCATCAGTATCAGCCTCTTACAAAGAAGGGTAACTCCGATATCGGCGGCGACTTCTCAGACGACCCACTGTGGATGATCCTTTCAGTTTCCGCATACATCAAGGAAACAGGCGACTGGTCTATCCTTGACGAAATGGTACCATACGATAATGACGAGTCAAAGGCTAAGCCAATGCTCGACCACCTTAAGGTATCATTCTATCACATTGTAAATAACCTCGGCCCTCACGGTCTGCCACTTGCAATGAGAGCTGACTGGAACGATTGTATCAACCTTTCATGCTACTCTGACACTCCGGGCGAGAGCTTCCAGACTTATACAAACCCTAAGTTTGCAGCCGAGGGCGGCTACTCAAAGATAGCTGAGTCTGTAATGGTAGCAACACTCTTTACATACACAGGCCCTAACTATGTGTCTATCCTCAAGCACCTTGGCAAGGACGATGAAGCTGCCGCAGCACAGGCTGAGATAGACAAGATGAAGAAGAACGTTATGGAATCTGCATTTGACGGCGATTGGTTCCTGAGAGCTTACGATTCCACAGGCGCAAAAATGGGTTCTAAGGAATGTGAAGAGGGCAAGATATTCATCGAGCCACAGGGCTTCGCAGTTATGTCTGAAATAGGCAAGGACGAGGGCGCTGACATCAAGACACTTGATTCTATCGACAAGTACCTCAATACAAAGTATGGTCTTGTTCTTAACAACCCTGCATACTCAAAGTATTATATCCAGTATGGTGAGATATCCACATACCCAGGCGGATATAAGGAGAATGCCGGTATCTTCACACACAACAATGCTTGGATAATCTGTGCAGAGGCATATGCAGGCAGAGGCGACAAGGCGTTCGAGTATTACAGCAAGATAGCTCCTGCATTCAACGAGGAAATATCTGATCTTCATAAGACAGAGCCTTATGTATACGGTCAGATGATAGCTGGTAAGGACGCAAGCAGATTTGGCGAGGGTAAGAACAGCTGGCTCACAGGTACAGCCGCATGGAACATGGTAGCTATCTCACAGTACATTCTCGGAGTACAGGCTGACTTTGACGGCTTGAAGATAGATCCATCTATCCCTCACGAGTGGGACGGCATGACAGCAACACGTCAGTTCAGAGGTGCAACATACAACATCACTGTTAAGAACCCTGACCACGTTTGCAAGGGCGTAAAGAGCGTAACAGTTGACGGCAAGGCAGTAGAGGGCAATGTTCTCCCTGTAGCTGAAAATGGTGCAACAGTAAATGTTGAGGTAGTAATGGGCTAAGCCATACTCTCATAAAAAATCAAAGGACGGTACTTTGTGATATAATCCCCTTAGAGTAGACACATGAAATAATAAAATGGTGTAACTCTAAAGGGGGTTATTTTATGTCAAAGA
>NZ_JBDGDD010000057.1:5467-7005 GCF_040909065.1 Ruminococcus sp. RTP21359st1_H3_RTP21359_211015 | reverse complement strand
ATTTGGAGCAAGCAACGGGAATCGAACCCGCATCCCAAGCTTGGGAAGCTTGTATACTGACCATTGTACTATGCTTGCAAAAAGGCAATACTAAAATATATTGCCCTAGAGCAAAGCCTGTTACCACGGACTTTGCTCATTCTTGTATTTTTTATTGTATCTCATCTTTAAACGCCAAGATGTGAACCCCACGCATGCCCCAAGAGTGTTGTTGAAAACATCGTCAAATTCACAAAGCCCTCTGCCTGTGATATACTGCGTTATCTCAATACCTGCTGAAAAGGCAATGGACATGAGAAAAACTTTTTTGAACTTTGTGACGTTTAAAAGATACGGCAACAAAACACCCAAGGGGATAAACATTGCAATGTTTCCGAAAATCTGTACCAGCCAAAAATCCCGCAGATACTTGATGCTTATGTTCTCCAAAAGGTTTCGCACCTCCCAGAAGGGCACAAGCTCTGCCCGACGTTCGCCCCACTGTCTGTCTAAAAGTGTGAGCCAGAGGACGGTGAAGATGTACACTGTAAACAGCGATGTAAGTATTTTTCTCTTTTTACTCCACCGTAACGCTCTTTGCAAGATTTCTCGGCTTATCAACGTCATAGCCCTTTCCTACTGATACATAATATGACAAAAGCTGAAGCGGTACTACTGAAAGGCTTGCCGCAAAAAGGTTATCTATTCTTGGAGTGTAAACTGTGAAGTCAGCAACGTCCTCCATAGCATAATTCCCATAGGTAGTAAGTCCGAAAAGCTTTGCTCCACGGCTTTTTACCTCGACCATATTGCTTATGGTCTTTTCATAAAGTGCAGACTGAGTTACCACGCTGAACACGACAGTTCCGTCCTCGATAAGGCTGATAGGGCCATGTTTAAGCTCGCCTGCCGCATAGGCTTCGGAATGGATATAGCTTATTTCTTTGAGCTTAAGGCTTCCCTCCATACCTACTGCATAGTCGATACCTCTGCCGATAAAGAATGCGTCCTTTATATTCACTACCTTTGAAGCAAACCACTGCAAGCGCTCCTTATCCTCGAGAATTTTCTCTATCTTCTCAGGGATAGTATTGATCTCCTCAACGAGCTGAGCAAATCTTTCGTCGGATATCTCCCCTTTTGCTTTTGCAAACTGCATTGCAAGGAGATATGCGGCAACGAGCTGACAACTATAGGCTTTAGTTGTTGCGACGGATATTTCAGGGCCTGCGAGGGTATAGAAGACATTATCGGCTTCTCTTGCGATCGATGAGCCAACCACATTTACGATACCTAGAGTTTTTACTCCTTTTTCTTTGCAAAGGCGGAGAGCTGCGAGGCTGTCGGCAGTTTCGCCCGACTGGCTTATGATGATAGCGAGGCTATTTTTTGCAAGCTTCATTTGTCTGTATCTGAACTCAGAAGCAAGCTCCACACGGACAGATAGTGAAGTCAGTTCTTCGATAACATACTGAGCCACCATACCAACATGGTAGGCAGAGCCGCAGGCAACTATATACACCTGCTGGATATTTTTCATATCCTCGTCAGAGAGTCCA
>NZ_JBDGDD010000057.1:1490-5368 GCF_040909065.1 Ruminococcus sp. RTP21359st1_H3_RTP21359_211015 | reverse complement strand
ACGCTTTCAAAGCTTATATTTCCATCTGTAAGGACAGAATTGATAGTATCCTTTATCACCTTTGGCTGTTCGTGTATCTCTTTGAGCATAAAATGCTCATAGCCGCTTTTTTCTGCAGCTTCTGCGTCCCACTCGATAGTTTTCATTTCTTTCTGTATTTCTTCGCCATCGAGATTGTAGAAAGCAACTGCGCCCTTTGTAAGTTTTGCAAGCTCCATATTGCCTATATAGTAGACATTTCTTGTATACTTAAGTATTGCAGGGACATCAGAGGCGAGGTAGCTTTCGCCGCCTGTAACTCCTATTATCATAGGGCTGTCTTTTCTTGCGGCATATATCTCACCGGGATAGTCCTTGAACATAACAGCGAGGGCATAAGAGCCACGGATACGGACAAGGGCGTGATTAAGAGCGTCAACAGGAGTACCCAGGTACTTTTTGTAATAATAGTCAATAAGCTTTACGGCAACCTCGGTATCAGTTTCAGACTTAAAGGTATATCCTTTTTTGATAAGCTTTTCACGAAGCTCCTGATAGTTTTCGATAATACCGTTATGTACGGCGATAACATTTTCATCGTCGCTGCAATGAGGGTGGGCGTTTACAGTTGACGGCTCGCCATGGGTAGCCCAACGGGTATGGCCTATACCGCAGGCACCTTTTACAGCTTTGCCGTCGTTAGTCATTTCCTTTAGGACTTTCAGCTTACCTTTAGCCTTTACGATCTCAGGCTCTGCGTCACCATTTCTTACAGCGATACCGGCAGAGTCATAGCCTCTATACTCAAGCTTAGACAGGCCGTCCAAGAGGATCGGGGCTGCCTCGTTATTTCCAGTAAATCCAACAATTCCGCACATAACAGTGTCTCCTTTAAGTTTTATTTTTATTGATGTAATCTTCTATAGCAGGTCTATTTGGAGGAAAAATATCCTCCGGCAGGTCGCAGATATCAATAAATTTAAGCTGCGACACCTCAGAAGCCTGCATTTTAAGCTCGCCTGTATACTCGTGGCAGGTGTAGACGATATCAACGTTTGACACCTTATCGCCGTTTGGGTAAGTATACTGCATTTTTTCGCCTGAATAGACGCCAAGCAGTTCGAGCTTTTGTGCTTTAAGACCTGTTTCCTCAAAAAGCTCTCTTTCAGCTGTTTGCTCAACAGACTCACCAAGCTCCACCGAGCCGCCTGCATATCCCCAGCTTCCGCAGTCTGTTCTCTGCTGCATGAGCATTTGGCCTGCTTCGTTTATTACTATTACGCTTGCTCCCACCTGCAGCAGAGGGGTGTGGCCTAGGTGCTGGCGGAGGGATTTTATGTATTCTGACATTACACAGGCTCCCCAAAAGTATCAGGGTGACTTGGATCAAATATCTCATTGCAGGTCATAACAGTAACAAGATCCTCAGTATCACTGAGATTGATAATGTTATGGGTCCAGCCAGGTATCATGTGGATAGCCTCGATCTTATCACCACTGACCTCAAATTCAACTTTCTCTCCTGTGTTTATGTTACGCTCCTGTATCAGACCATGACCGTGGACAACTATGAAAAGCTCCCATTTTGAGTTGTGCCAATGCTGACCCTTTGTGATGCCCGCCTTGCTTATATTTATACTTAACTGTCCGCAATCCTCTGTATGAACAAGCTCAGTAAAACTGCCTCTGTTATCTACATTCATTTTCAGCGCATACTTGAATTTATCTGCAGGAAGATAAGTCAGATACAAACTATACAGTTTCTTGGCAAAAGAGCCCTTTGGCATTTTAGGCATAAGCAGGGTCTTAGGCTGCTGCTTAAATTCTTCAAGAAGATCTACCACCTCGCCCAAAGTTACCTTATGAGTAACAGGCACATAACAATATCTGCCCTTATCATTTGCGACAGGCATTACGCCGTCAAACTCGCAATGCTTTTCCTTACCCTCAAGAAGATCAAACATACCCTCAACAAGGTCATCAATGTAAAGAAGCTCCAGCTCACTTGCTCTGTCGTTTATGGAATACGGCTCGTCATTAGCCACGCAGTAGCAAAGTGTTGATACAAAAGAATTGTACTTTGGTCTTGAATGACCCATAAGGTTAGGAAACCTATATATTGCGACCTTTGCTCCTGTTTCTGCGGCATATTTCCGGAAAAGCTCTTCACCTGCAAGCTTGCTTCTGCCGTATTCTCCGTCATAACGACCTATGAGCGTTGCCTGTATGGAAGATGAGAGCATGATAGTTGCCTTGTTATCATACTTTTTCAGAGTATCAAGAAGCTGTGACGCAAAACCAAAGTTCCCTTTCATGAAGTCCTCAGTATTCTCAGGACGGTTTACCCCTGCAAGGTTGAAAACAAAGTCTGCTTCCTTGCAATACTCGTCAAGCTGTTCCTTTGTGGAATCTATATCATACTCATATATTTCTTCAACAGAAATATTCGGTCTTGTTCGATTTTTGTTATCTCTGATATTTTTCAGATTATTCACAAGGGCTGTTCCAACCATGCCCTTTGCGCCTGTAACCAATATCTTCATATTTTCACGTTCCTTACTGATCTTTTCTCCAGACCATTTTGTTGACTACATTAACATATCCCTGAATGATCCTTACGACTTTCATTGATACTGTTTCGTCCACATAGTCAGGACACGGCTTGCCGAGAACGCCTTTCTGCTTCATTTCGATAGCCATATCTGTAGCATTGAGCAGCTCTTTTGTTGTAATTCCTGCAAGGATAAAGTCCCCTGCTTCAAGTGCTTCAGGGCGCTCGGTAGAAGTACGGATACAAACTGCTGCGATAGGGTGACCTATTGAAAGATAGAAGCTGCTCTCCTCAGGAAGCGTGCCTGAGTCTGAAACTATAGCAAGGGCATTCATCTGCAAACAGTTATAGTCATTGAATCCCAGCGGCTCGTTTACTCTTACTCTAGGGTCGAGCTTAAAGCCGCTTTTTTCAAGTCTATGCTTTGAACGCGGGTGGCAGGAATACAATATTGGCATATCATACTTTTCAGCCAGTGCGTTTATTGCAGTAAACAGACTTGTAAAGTTCTTTTCTGTGTCGATATTCTCCTCTCTGTGTGCAGAAAGAAGAATATACTTATCCTTTTCAAGACCCATACGTTCAAGAACGTCAGAAGCCTGAATCTTATCCAGATTACCACGAAGGACTTCCGCCATAGGCGAGCCTGTCATATATGTTCTTTCCTTTGGAAGTCCTGTATCCGCAAGATACTTTCTTGCAAACTCAGAATAGCAAAGGTTTACGTCAGAGATAACGTCAACTATTCTTCTGTTTGTTTCCTCCGGGAGGCACTCGTCCTTACATCTGTTTCCTGCTTCCATATGGAAAAGCGGGATATGAAGTCTTTTAGCGGAGATAGCTGACAGACAGCTGTTTGTATCTCCAAGGACAAGATAGGCGTCAGGCTGCAATTCTGAAAGCAGTTCATAGCTCCTGCCGAGAATATTTCCGCAGGTAACGCCCAGATTATCGCCTACTACAGGAACAAGAATATCAGGGCCGAACTCGCCGAAAGTGTTTTTCAGCTCGAAATCCTCCCAGAAAACTGTACTGAGGTTACGGTCCCAGTTCTGATTGTAATACACAACGCAGGTATCAAAATACTCACGGCATCTTCTTATTACAGCCGCCAGGCGAATGATCTCAGGGCGGGTGCCGCAGCCGATCATTACCTTTGTTCTGCCGTCATTTTTCCATTTAAAATTATGTTCCATATACTTTCCTCCTGAGGTCAGCCACGACCTTTGGTAAAATCATTTATTCACAGGATACTGTCTAAGCTGCACAACTTCTCCGGCTTCTATTTTGCTCAGCACTGCGATCCTATTTTCGCCTTTTATTATTGCTCCAAGGCAGATATGACAAC
>NZ_JBDGDD010000057.1:0-1393 GCF_040909065.1 Ruminococcus sp. RTP21359st1_H3_RTP21359_211015 | reverse complement strand
GCCCTGTTCGATCACACAGCCATGATCCACGATAGCACCCAAATTGATGATACAGCCACGTTTCACTGTCACATCTGTATTGATAACAGCTTTCGGAAGCACCACAACGCCCTTTTCGACAGATGCGGTAGGACTTACATAAGCTGTAGGATGCACAACAGTGGCAAGTCTGCCGTCTGCTCTAGTTATTTTATCGCACCAAGACAAACGAAACTCGTTATTTCCAAAGGCAGGAATAAATTCCGTATCGTCAGCAATATATTTAGTAAAAGAATCAAGCGTACGGTCGGCAAATCTATCGTCCAGCATAGCTATCACATCATAGCCCAGCTGTTCTGAAACGTCCTTAACAGTATTTGCATATCCGCCTGCACCGAGGATGACCAACTTCTTTGACATATCAATCCTCAGCCAATCTCTCCTGGATATATGCAAGCTTAAGCATTTTTTCCTTTATTTCTTCCTTATTAAGGAGCTTTGTATTATTACTATTGAACTCAGTGAGAGTATTTCTATCTGCGTCGCCGTCTCTAAAGAACTTATCATAGTTCAGACCTCTATTATCGGCAGGGACACGATAGAAGCCGCCAAGGTCGATAGCCTTTGCGCACTCCTCATTGGTAAGAAGTGTTTCGTACATTTTCTCGCCATGGCGGATACCAATGACTTTGATATCCTCTTTTTTGCCGCCAAACATTTCAGTAACGGCTTCAGCCTGAAGACCGATAGAACAAGCGGGGGCTTTCATGATAAGCAGGTCGCCGTTTTCTCCGTTCTCGAAAGCATAGAGTACAAGGTCGACAGCTTCTTCAAGTGACATAATGAAACGAGTCATATTAGGCTCTGTTACAGTAATAGGGTTGCCTGCTTTGATCTGGTCGATCCACAGAGGGATAACAGATCCACGGGAGCACATTACGTTACCATAACGAGTACAGCAGATTTTAGTTTTTCCGCTATATCTGCTTTTAGCGATAGCGACGCTTTCTTCAAGAGATTTTGACTTACCCATGGCATTGATAGGGTAGGCTGCTTTATCAGTTGAAAGGCATATTACTGCTTCAACGCCCTCCTCGATAGCGGCTGTCAGGACGTTATCTGTACCGATAATATTAGTTTTTACGGCTTCCATTGGGAAAAACTCACAAGACGGGACCTGCTTGAGTGCAGCCGCATGGAATATGTAATCTACGCCGTGCATAGCGTCCTTACAGGACTGCAAATTTCTCACGTCGCCTATGTAGAACTTGATCTTATCCGCTACCTCAGGCATTTTCGCCTGATACTCATGACGCATATCGTCCTGCTTTTTCTCGTCTCTCGAAAATATTCTGATCTCTCCGATATCTGTTTCCAGAAATCTGTTTAATACTGCGTTTCCAAATGATCCCGT
>NZ_JBDGDD010000056.1:0-7341 GCF_040909065.1 Ruminococcus sp. RTP21359st1_H3_RTP21359_211015 | reverse complement strand
CTATGCGTCCCCTCAAATGGTTTTCGCCTATCGAATTTCTTAATAATAGTGTCCAATATGATTGACAAACCTACATATCTATTAATAAAAAAGTAACGGTGTTATTATAAGAGCTATCGTTTTTGTTGTGCTTTAACGGTCACGGAGATGTTGGACTGTCAAAAAATGAATGCCATATGTATCAAAAAACTACCGCTTGTGCATTGTTTTTACCACTTGTGCAAATGTTGTTGACTTTTTGTTAATAACAATGTATGATTATTGTGAACATTAATGCTATTTAGCAGGAATGTCTGGCTAATGCACAATCAGGAGGAAAATAATGGAGAATAATGAGAACAAAGCAAAAAAACAAAGGATCATAATAGCTGCACTTATTCTGGGCATGATGTTTTGCATAGGCATTACGATTTGGGCTGTGTTTTTTAGAAAGTCAGAAACAAAATCTCTTGTACCTGATTATGCACCTCAGCAGACAGAGCAGAATGCTGAACCTTTGGAGGACAACAGCAGAAGTCTTGATGTGCCTGAGGGTGGCGGAGGAATTTCTCTTGAATACGAAAATACAGTGAATATCAAGCTTTCTGATAAAACAGCTTATTTTAGTTATAAGCATCCAAGCAGTTCAACTCAGGATATCGTGCTTTGTATCGAGGTAAATGGTGAGATCATCGCACGCTCAGGTACTATAAAACCAGGTAATCAGCTTAAAACGCTTCCTTTGCTTGAGGGCGAGGCGGACAAACTTAGTGAAGGCACTTATACAGACGCAAATTTCAGAGTTTTAAGTTATGATCCGCAATCAGGTGAAAAAGCAATGGTCGATACGGTTGCAAAAATAACTGTCACTGTGGAAAAATAAATAACGGAGGAATTTATCATGAAAAACAAATTTGCGATCATTGCCGCATTAGTGCTTGCAAGCACTAGCGTGGTTACAGCATATGCGGTAAATTCAGAAAAAAATGACGGCAGCGAACCAACAAATATCAAGGTTACTGGAAGCTATATTGATTCCAAGTCAACGACAATGTCTGTGGACGTTGAGTGGGAGGAAATGAATTTTACCTACTTTGGCGGACATAAGGTATGGAACCCTGAAACACATAGCTATACCACAGAGTCTGCATGCTGGTGGGATGAGTCTAAGGAGATAACTGTAACAAACCATTCAAATTCGGCTATTAAAGCGCAGTTGAATTTTGCATCAAAGGTTGAAGGACTTAACGGTATGTTTGATGAAGATGTTATTTTATTGGAAACAGCCGAAGGCACCACTGTTGACGCCGCACCTAAAGATTCAACATATTTCAGTGTAAGTGGAGCAGGGATAGAAACAAACAATACAGATCTTGGCACTATCACAGTAACGATCTCTGAAGACATTCAATAAGTAACTGACGCAATGGTTGCTTCTACCCATGTTGATACAACTCTTTATTATGTAACAGGATCAAATGGAGCATGGAGGGTAGTAAGAAACAATGATATTGGGATTGTACCGATAGCGTGATTAAAAAAGTATTCATATCAGGGGGCTTATGATGGATAAGCAAAAAAATGACGGGAAGCTGATCGTATCAGTGCTTATGGTCTGTTTTGCAGTTACCATTGGCGTGATGATATTTGCATTGTGCCGTCCAAATGATAAAAAAAGTGCAGAATTTACTCCACCGCCTTTTGAAAGCACAGCACAGCATGGCAAGCCTGAGGTTTCAGAAAATTTAGGCTATAGCTCTCCGAACAGAGAAGATATGAGCTATGATTTTGCGGTGTGCGGAAACGTCACTATGGAAGGCGATAAGGCAGTAGTATATCTTACAAATATTGAGGGCAACAATGCCTGGATAAAGCTCAGAGTGTTTGACGAACAGGGAAATATGCTTGGAGAAACGGGTCTTATCAAGCCAAACGAGTATGTGAAATATGTTACGCTCTCAAAGACGCCGGAGGTCGGTACAAAGATAAAGCTTAAGATCATGGGTTACGAGCCGCACACTTATTATAGTGCAGGTGCGGCTTCCTTGAATACACAGATAGGGGGTCAAATAGACCAATGAGAAAAATGACTTCATTCCTTGCTCTTGTGCTTGCATTAAGCATACCTTCTGGTGCTTATGCGGCCGAGGCAAAGCTTGATGATAATAACACAACTGCAAATGGAAATGTTTATGCGGTCTATACAGAAGATGTTCCATGGAACAGTGTGCCTGTTGACGACGATGGAAATGCTGTTATTGATTTTCCAGATGGCACAAGCGTGAAGATCGAGAATGCCGATAAAGATAAAAATCTTGTGGTGGATCAGGTCACAGAGAAAGAAGCTCTTGACTGGTTAAACAGCGTCATGGGAAAAAAGTCTGAAAACACCGTAGCATTTCATATTTATTACATTGACGGAGATTCTATTCTGCCGGCCAATGGAATAAAGGTAACGATAAACATAGACAAAGATCAGGTAAATTCCGTTAAAGGTGATGGTACAGTAAGCAGTCTTAAATGTGAAGAGTCTGATGCAGAAATATCATTTGTCACAGACGATGCACCTTTCTATGTCCTTGGTACAAAAGCACTTGAAAGTTCATCAGATATATCACCAGACAGCACTGGTAAAAAAGATGATAGCCTACAAAACAGTTCACAGACAGCAGTTCAAAATGTAAACAAAGACGGTGATAAGTCACCTAACACTGGCTTAGGAGCAGGTGCAGCATTGACAATGTTGCTGCTTGGTGCCGTTGCCGTAAGCGTGTCAAAAAGAACAAAGGATAAATGATCTGATATTCATAAGGCTCGCCGTTTGCGTTGGCGTTATTAAGCAAAAAAAGACTCGCACGAAATTGTGCGAGTTCTTTTTTTATGTAGCAGATATATAAAATACAGTTATATTTCAATATAATCCCAAAGCTCGGAAACAAGTTTTTCTGTAAAGCCCTTGCACAAAAGAAGCTCGTTAGGGCTTTCGTAATAGGATATAAGCTCACGAAGTTCTATGACAGCATTCGCCTTGTCCATATCAATTAGCAGCTTGTCTGATATCTCCTGAGCGTCAGCCTTGTTTATGTTCACTTTCTGCCTGACTTTCTCAGTAGTTTCAGCCGTTGTAACAGTTTGCTCCTCTGTGGCCGGAGGCTCTGTTACAGTATCAGCAGGGATTTCTGTTTGAACAGGCTGAGTTTCTGTGACTGTCGTTTCCTGCGGCATATCATGGTAGTCTGCGCTGTCAACATAAAAATAGCTTTTGAGAAGCGCAAGTGTAGAGTCTCCGATGCCGTTTACTTCAAGAAGCATATCCATGTTGCTGATAACACCAACTCTGTCACGATATGCTATTATTCTGTCGGCTGTTACCTCGCCTATGCCGCTCACCGCCATAAGCATTTCCTTGTCAGCCTTGTTTATGTCAGCAGGAAAGCTGTATTCCTCTTTGGTTTCAGAAATACTGCTTGTGACGGCTTTTGATGTCACTGTTTTCTTTGTGGTGTGTGCCTTTGTAGTCTTGCTAATGACCTTTTCACTGCCTGAATTGTCCACCTTGTCAGCCTGAGAGCTGTCAGCAGGCGGTGTGAGTATCACCACATCATCACGCTGTGGTCTGTTAACAAGTGCAGAAGCGATCGCTGTAGTAATGGCGATCGCAACTGCGATCAAGCCTACGAAAAGTTTTATTCTGCTTGTTTCTACTTTTGAAGCATCATTTTCTGTCACATTCGATTTTTCGTCTTTGTTGCTGTCTAACTTGCTGTCCATAATTGATTATTTTTCTGCAAGCATTTCGTTGAGATTTTCCACCATTTCTGACATCTTCGCTCTTGTGATGTCTGGAACATTTGTAAATGTAACAAGGGTTCTCAGTGGCATATCTCTTATCATTGCTTCCATCATTTCTTTTGCAGAAGCGCCAAGATCGTCGGAAGCCGTGTCGCCAAAACCACAGTCTATTTTGCTTAAAATGTCCTCGAACATAGCTCTGCCCTCTGGGATAGAATTTATCTCGCCACAGGTGGTGTTCAAGGTGAAATGCACTGGGAGTTTTGTATCGGAAGATACATAAACAGAAGTCGAAAGTCTGATATCTCTTGAAGAAGAGCCTGCCTCGATAATAAACTCACCATATTCAACGAACCAATCGTGTATATCAGGCTCGTAGTATGCAAATGAACGCTTATCAAGGTGGAACACAGCCTTTTTGGTCTCGCCGGCTTTAAGGAAAAGCTTTTCAAAGCCCTTAAGCTCACGGACAGGTCTGCGCACTGAGCTTTCCTTGTCGGAAACGTAAAGCTGGACGATCTCCATACCGTCTCTGTCGCCTGTGTTTGTTACGTCCACCATGACCGTCAGGGTCTTGTCGTCTTTTATCTCGTTTTCTGAAACAGTAAGATTGCTGTATTCAAAGGTTGTGTATGAAAGTCCGTGACCAAATGGGAACAGTGGCTTTATGCCCTTTTCATCATAATATCTGTAGCCCACGAAAATTCCCTCGGCATAGTCAACATCGTCCATATTTCCCGGGAAATTAAGATAAGACGGATTATGTGAAAGCTTTTCAGGGAAAGTTTCCGCAAGCTTTCCGCTAGGGTTAGCTTCGCCAAAAAGCAGAGCCTTTTCAGCAGTGCCGATGTTCTGTCCGCCAAGATACATTTCAAGTATGCCCTTCACCTTATCTGCAAACGGCATTTCAACAGCCGAGCCGTTGTGGAGGACGATAACAACGTTTTCATTTACCTTAGCAACTTCATCAATAAGCTTTAGCTGACAATCAGGCATTCTCATATGCTTTCTGTCAAATCCCTCAGACTCAAAGCTTTCGGGCAGACCTGCGAAGATAACGGCAACATCGCTGTTCTTGGCAAGCTCCACAGCTTCATCGAGAAGCTCGTCAACAGTTTCGTCACGGTCGGTGACGAAGCCCTGTGCGTATGTGATATTATCCATGCCCTTGACAGCTTCAAGAGCAGATGTTACCTTAAATGAATTTATGTGAGAGCTTCCGCCGCCCTGATAACGTGGCTTGTCGGCAAATTCGCCAATGAAAGCTATCTTTGCAAACTTGTCAAGCGGCAGTATCTTATCATCATTTTTGAGCAGTACCGCACATTCGGACTCTATCTTGCCTGCAAGCTCATGCTGTTTTTCTTTATCCCACTTTGTTGCAGGGGCATAGCCGTCCTCGGCTTTCTGAATAAGCGTAAGCACGTTTCTCACAGCCTTGTCAAGGTCTTTCATTGAAAGCGAGCCATTGTTTACGGCTTCTATGATAAGCTCGTCATTTTTGCCGTTGCTGGTAGGCATCTCAAGGTCAAGACCTGCGGCAATGCCAAGAGGTCTGTCATCAACTGCGCCCCAATCGCTAACTACAAGTCCTTCATAGCCCCATTCGTTTCTGAGTATATCAGTGAGCAGGAGCTTGTTCTGAGAGGAATATTCGCCGTTTATGCGGTTGTATGAACACATCACTGTCCAAGGCTTTGCTTCCTTGACTGGTGTTTCAAAGGCACTTAAATATATCTCATGGAACGTTCTCTCATCAACGTTGGCAGAATAGCTCATACGTCTTGTTTCCTGATTGTTCATAGCAAAGTGTTTAAGGGAAGTTCCTACGCCCTTGCTCTGAACGCCCTTTATGTGTGCTGTGGCAAGCTGTGAAGCAAGATAAGGGTCTTCTGAGAAGTATTCAAAGTTTCTGCCGCAAAGTGGTGAACGCTTTATGTTACAGCCAGGGCCAAGTATAACTGAAACGTCCTCAGCCTGACACTCCTCGCCAAGAGCCTTGCCGAGAGTTGTAAGCAGCTTTCTGTCAAAAGAGCAGGCAAGTGCGCAGGCACATGGGAAGCATACTGCCTTGATAGCTTCGTTAGGATTGTCTGTATCATCACGCATTTTTCTAAGTCCGTGAGGGCCGTCAGACACCATTATGCTTGGTATATCCAGCCTTTTTATTTCCTCAGTGTGCCAGAAGTCAGAGCCTGAGCACAATGAAGCCTTTTCTTCAAGTGTGAGTTCCTTCAAAATCTTGTCTATGTTCATTGTGAAAACCTCTTTTCTATAAAACTATAGTTTGATTGTAACACAATTTTCTATGAAATTCTATATATTTTGTGCATATTTTACATAAAGTTAATATTATCTTCGATTAGTTTGGTAAGAGCCACCCTGAAATCCTCGTCCTGCTGTTTGGTGCGCTTTGGTGGACCTTTGAGCCTGCCACCGCTTCTGCGTATCTTCTTTGCAGTATGTCTTGATAGAAGCAGTGCATCAATGTTGGAGCTGTCATATATCCTGCCGTTCTGGTCCAAAGCAAGGATGTTTCTTGCAAGACACATTGCCGCAAGCCCATAATCCTGCGTCACGGCAATATCGCCCTTTAGAGCGATGTTCACAAGCTTCATGTCTGCACTGTCTGCACCCTTGTCGACAGTTATCACCTGTGCATAGTCAGAACTGAAAATATGCGAGCTGTCGCAAACTATGATACATTCAAGCCCATGGCTTTTGCTTATAGAAACTGCGATATTCGTGACAGGACAGCCGTCAGCGTCTATAAGTATCCTCACGCCTTGCCGCCTTCTATATAAAATGTAGATTCCATATCTGCAATGTGGGTCGCCAGTGCGAGAGGATACATTTCAAGGGCAAGACCGATACTGTTCTTGTTTTCTTCTCCTGAAAATCCCATATGCCAGCGTATAGCCATGGCTTCCTCACGGGTCAGTCGCATATAGCTGCTTACTATGTAGACCGACTTTTCACCGTGACCATATGGCAGTGTTTCGTGAAATTCATAGTATGGGACTTTCTCCCACACACCCTGTTCGTTCTTGGCGTTGCGGTAGCTTACTCTGTAAAGATTTACCTTGCAGATGTCATGGAGCAGTGAAACGATAGCAATGCTCTCGTCAGAGTATTCCATGTTGTAATCTTCCTTTACACGCTCACGCTCCAGATAGCTTTTCAGGCACTCATAAACGTGTATGCTGTGTTCGCACAAGCCACCCTCGTATGCTCCGTGGTATCTTGTAGAAGCAGGTGCAACAAAGAAGTCGCTGCTTTCTGAAAGCAGATAATTGAGCAGCTTTTCCGAACCCGGGCGCTTTATGTTTTCTGTGTAGATCTCAACGAATTTGTCTTTAAGTTCTGTTACCTTTGACATAGTTGACCTCCTGTAAAAATATTATATTATGATAAGCTTTAGCGTTTTAGTTTTACCAAACTAATTATAACATATTTTTTGTAAGATTAACAGTACTTTTCGCTAATTTTTGCATTTTGTAGGTTTGTCAATCATATTGGACACTATTATTAAGAAATTCGATAGGCGAAAACCATTTGAGGGGACGCATA
>NZ_JBDGDD010000055.1:0-7786 GCF_040909065.1 Ruminococcus sp. RTP21359st1_H3_RTP21359_211015 | reverse complement strand
AAAAGACTGCTTTCCTACCCTTTTAAGGGTGGTTGCAGTCTTTTTTTATTGCGCGTTTTTTTACAGCGCCTTTTTTTTGCATGAATGAAAACAGCCGCAAAACCGCATTTTATTATTAGTTTTGTACATCTTTGCTGAGTATCTCCTCTATGTTCTCAAAAATAAATTCCTGCGCCTGCTTTGGGAAAAGTATCGTCTTGTAGCTGTTTCCAAGCTGTGATATTTTTTCACGCTCTATTATTCCTGCTTCAGGGGAAAGTATTGTGGTTTCAAGAAAGCCCCTGCCGTTTGCACCGTCTTTTGCAAGATAATTTTCACCTATGAGCCATTCTTTTATGGCAAGTTTTATGCTTCTTATATCGCCGTCTGTGCCGAGCTGATAGAAAATGCTGTCGCATACCTCTGAAAGGGTCATATCCTGTTCTTTGCCTGAAAGCTCACCTGCGTGGGCGATTATATATTCCTTTGTGCTTTGACCGCCAACCGCATTTTGCTTTTGCAGATAGCCCTCAGGGATATATTTATAACCCGAAGCGGCGTCAGGATTTTCCTTGAGATATTTCTGTATCTCAGCTACAAAGTATCTTCCATAACGTTCCTGCTTTGACTTGCCCACCCCTGAGATATTCAAAAGCTCCGTCTGCGTCTTAGGCAGCTTTATACACATATCACGCAGTGAAGCGTCTGTAAGAATGATATATGCAGGCAGACTCGCCTGTGTCGCAAGCTTGCTCCGCACAGCTCTGAGCCGTCCGAAAAGCTCCTTGTCAAATGTCGTAACTTCGTCCCTGCCGATCTTTGTGACCGTTTCGCTCTTTGGCTTTTTCTTTGGAAGGCGTATTGTAATAGTCTTTTTGTCCATTAATATCTCTGCGGACCTTCTTGTAAGGGTAAGCACAGAAAAATCCCCGTGTGAAGTCTGTGTGATGTAATCATCAGCTTCAAGAAAAGCTATGAGCCTGCGGATATAGACCTGCGTGGAGTCTTTCATTATGCCGTAGGTTGAAAGAGTGGAAAGGTCAAAACGCTTTACCTTTTCGGAGTCTGAGCCTTTAAGTATCTGTGCTATGACACCTGCTCCAAAAGAAAGGTTTCGCTGGTGAAGTCTATAAATGCAGGAAAGCACTTTTTGGCAATCTACAGAAACGTCAACTTCTTCTGTTTCTCCGAAATCACCCAAACAGCCTGAGCAGTTCTGACAAGGCTTGTCCTGCTTCTCACCAAAATATCCAAGGATAAACTCTCTCAGACAGCCATTTGTATTGCAGTAATCGGTCATCTTTTTCAGACGCATAAGATCACGTTTGCGTATCATTTCAAGAGTGTCATCGTCAAGGTCGGGATTGTCATGAGAATTGTTTATAAGAAACTTGTTGGTCGCAACGTCCTGACCGCTGTAGAGCAAAATGCACTTTGCTTCGTTGCCGTCACGTCCCGCTCTGCCTGCCTCCTGATAATAGCTTTCAATATTCTTAGGCATATTATAATGTATGACATAGCTCACGTTTGATTTGTCTATTCCCATGCCGAAAGCATTGGTCGCCACCATGACCTGGACACGATCAAAGATAAAATCGTCTTGATTTTTACGCCTTTCCTCATCAGAAAGTCCTGCATGATAGCGTGAAGCGTTGTAGCCGTCGGCACAGAGCTTTTCACACACGCTCTCAACATTTTTTCTTGTAGAGCAGTAGATTATTCCGCAGTTGTCCTTGTATTTCTCAACTATCCTCACTGTTTCACTATATTTGTCATGAGGGTGAGAAACGCCAAAGTAGAGATTTTTTCTGTCAAAGCCTGTGGTTATGGTGAAAGGGTCACGGAGTTCAAGCATTTTGATTATGTCCGCTTTTACTTCTGCGGTGGCAGTGGCGGTGAATGCGCTGACGATAGGGCGGTAGGGAAGTTTGCCAAGAAACTCGGGTATCTTCATATAGGAAGGTCTGAAATCCTGTCCCCACTGAGATACGCAGTGGGCTTCGTCCACCGCAAGCATGGATATCTTCACCGACGAAGCCAGTGACAGAAACGATCCTGTCATCAGCCTTTCAGGTGCAACATATATTATCTTGTACATACCACGGGCGGCGTTTGATATAGCCATTTCATACTGTGCCGCCGTCAGTGACGAGTTCAGATACGCTGCCCTCACTCCCGATTGTATCAGCGAGTTCACCTGATCTTTCATAAGGGATATGAGCGGCGAAACAACTATAGTTATCCCGTCAAACATAAGAGCAGGTATTTGATAGCACATAGATTTGCCTGCGCCTGTTGGCATAACTCCAAGGCAGTCACGCCCTGCAAGTATGCTGTCTATTATCTGCTCCTGACCGTTTCTGAACTGAGAGTGTCCGAAAAAGTCCTGAAGCACTGAATACTTATTGCGAAAATCTGTCATTTTATCCTAACTTTCCATTGTGTGTATGCTTATATTATACTACCAAAAACCAGCTAAGTCAAACAGATATACAAAATTCCATGCACGATTTTGTAACATCTTTTCGTTAGTCGCTATTGTAAATTTATCGGGATTGTGTTATAATAGGCTTGGTAAATAATTAGTTATAAAAATATAAAAAATTAACAAATCTCCAAAGGAAGGATTGTCTGAACACAGTCGTATATTCAGGCATGGTGAAGATCATGGATATGGAAAATAAATTGTGGCAAAGCTATTTTGGTGCTGTCTGGGGAAAGGTTTGTTCAATATGGCACAATATCGGCGGGTTTGTTATGGACGAGAAAAGCGGAAAGTTTTATGCCGATGAAAACTGTCGTGCTCTTATGGGACTTAGAGAGAACACAGATTATGACAAGTTCAGAGATATAGTTGCATTGAACGGCGGAGGACGAGATCTTGGCCTGCCGTTGTGTATAGAACTTCTTGACACTCCAAGTGGCATTACCGCCGGAATAGTGTATCTGTCGAAAGAATATATGTCAAAAAGTGTTTTTGAAGGGCTCGACATTATACCACAATCAGAGCTTGTAAGACTTCTTGATGGAATGACACGCTCATCATTGCTTGCTCTTGTAAGATTTGATGGAACAGGGAAGCTTTTGGATTCAGACTACTGCATAGGTGAGGCACTTAAGGCGGTTGTCGCAGTTATGCCTGAAAATACTGTAACGGCATTCAATTCAGACGGTCAGTTTTGGATATATGTTCCACGCTTTGGAGGTAAGCCTGAGGAGTTTGCTGACAATATACGTAAAGCGGTGAAGGAGTGTTGCCTGCCAGATGAATTTGGAGTGAGATCGTCTTCAAATCATTCGCTGTCTGTGACGGCAGGCATAAGCAGCGGCTTTGAAGTGCCAGCAAGACTCATGCACGCAGCAGGCTTTGCACTCTATGAAGCTAAGGCAAAGGGTGCAGGCAGTATTTGTTGCTTTGATCCTGAAAAATATGCAAAGCAGAAGAGTGATATCGAGAATATCAGGGCTTTTTCAGAGCTTCTTGATAAAAATCTGTTTACATATCATTTTCAGCCTATCGTTAGTTCTTCAACAGGCGAGATAGTCGCTTATGAAGCGCTTATGAGAACAAAGGGAAATATAGCACTCAATCCGCTTCAGATACTCAACTGTGCTAAAAATTTCGGCAGACTTTACGATATAGAGAAAGCTACACTGAAAAATACGCTTAAATATCTCAGCAAGCATCAGCTCGATTTTGAAAACCGCAGGCTGTATATAAATTCAATATCATCTCATGCTCTTGACGATAAGGATTTTTATGCGATCGTCAATGACTATGGCGAACTTCTTGAAAAGGTCGTTATCGAAATGACAGAGCAGACAGAGATCAGCGAGGACGACCTCGATAGAATAAGGGTGCGTCTTGAAAAGAACAATATGAGCCTTGCTATTGACGATTACGGCACAGGCTATTCAAATACATCGAATCTTCTGCGATATGATCCTGAGGTGGTAAAGATAGACCGTTCCCTCATTTCTGGCATTGACCAGAATCCTAAGGCTCAGAAGATAGTTTCAAAAATGGTGGAATATTTCCATTCAAGCGGATATACCGCACTTGCAGAGGGCGTTGAAACAAGCGAAGAACTTAAAACCATGATATATTTCGGCGTCGATCTTATTCAGGGTTATTATGTTTCTAAGCCGAAGCCTGTGCTTATCCATGATATCTCGGAAAATATCCGTGAGGAGATAGTGGCTTACAGTATCGAGGCTGGAGATAATGATAAAAAGGTCTATCACGCTGAGGATAATGACGTTATCGACCTTGCTGAGATGTATAAAAAAAGATATTCTGACATTTTTCTCGGCACAGGTACATTTACTCTTTCAGGAAAGGCTGAGGACGATCGTGCAGTGCCTTTGTCCGTGACAATTGGTAATGGTGTTGATTGCGTCATTCATTTGAAAAACGCATGGCTCACTATATATGAGGATCTGCCGATCATAAGGCTAGGCACCGGTTCGAGAGTCAGGATAGTGTGCAGCGGTGAAGATCGTATAGACGGCAGAGGTATTTATGTTCCTGAGGGATCGTCGTTAGAGCTTGTAGGCTCAGGTGAGCTTTATATCAGATCAGAATCACAGGATTGCTATGCAATAGGTACTGACAGCAAGCAGCCTTGTGGAAGGATAGCTGTCGCAATGACAGGTGTTCTTGATATAACTGCAAATGGCGACAAGTGCGTCGGCATAGGCGGAGGAGGCTGCAAAGACGGTATTGTCATTGCAGGCGGTGATATAGCTGTAAATTGCAGTGGCGATAGGTGCGTTGGTATTGGAAGCATCGATGGCGACGCAGATGTGACTATATCAAACTGTGGCTGTAGACTAAAGCTTGCGGCAGGAGTATCGGTCGGTATAGGTACTATGAGCGGCAGTGCTGATATAAGCATTTCAGACTATAACATGAGCTGTGTGCTTTCGGGAAATAATCTGACTGCAGTGGGAGTTACGAGTAACGGTACCGGAAGGATATGTATTCTTGATGGCAGGCTCAACATTTCCATGAAAGGAAGAACTCTCAACTGTGTGGGAACAAGGGGCGGCGAGCTGGATTGTGAGCTTAAAAATACTGTCTTTAAGCTTTATTGCGAGGGCGGTTCTGTTTCAGGTGTTGGAGATAAAACTGGTAAAGGTGACGTGACAGCACAAAGCTGTCAGTTCGACGTAATGTTCCTTACAGGCGATGGCTGGTGGCTTGGAAGTCCGAATGGTACGCTTTCAGTAGTCGACTGTAAGAAAGATATCAAGATAAACAAATAAGGCAAAGCCCATAGGCGTGCCTTGTGTGACGCTGCTTTAGATCGTCTGAAGCAGCACGGCTGATTTGTACGGAGGATCATGAGATGATGAATGATACTGCTAAACGCAGACGTATAAAAATAGGACTTTTGGTGAGCCACCTTGAAGATGATTTTGACGATGCGGTTGCAGAGGGCGCAATGATAGGCGCAGAGCAGTGCGACGCCGACCTCGTTATTTTTCCAGGCAGATATATAGATGGGGTCTATGCCGATAAGCTGAGAACGGTGTATGAGTATCAGTATAATACTTTGTTCGATATGGCGGCGGCAAATAAGTTCGATGTTCTGCTTGTGCTTATCGGCACACTGGGAACATATCTTGACAACGAGCATAAGGTTCAGTTTCTGAAAAAATTTGCTGGAACGCCTGTTATAACTATAACGGCACATATTGATGGTTATCCTTGTATCATGCTCGACAACAGAACGGGAATGAAGGAGGCTATAGAACATCTTATAAAGGTGCATGGCTGTAAAAAGATAGGTATGGTAAGCGGACCTAAAACAAGTGATGATGCCCTTGAAAGACTTGACGTTTACAAGGAGACTCTTGAGGAAAATGGTATCATCTATGACGAAAAGCGTGTTGCATATGGTAATTTTTCGAAATTCTGTGTTGACGAAGTCGGAAAGCTAATTGACGATAATCCAGAACTTGAAGCTATAGTTTTTGCAAACGACCAGATGGCAATCGCAGGCTATAAGGCTATGGAAGAGCGTGGGATACGTCCTGGCAAGGATATCCTTGTGACAGGCTTTGATGACGATCCAGTGGCTGAGGAGCTTAACCCGCATTTGACGACTGTCAAGGCTGACCCTTCTGAGCTTGGCTATCATGCCGTTCAGGAGGCTGTGAACTACGTTATAAATAAGGCTATAAACAACGATAAGATCTCTTCGGGAATGGTAAGAAGAAATTCCTGCGGCTGTCAGGGAAACTCAAAATTAAAGACCATATCTTTTGGCCGCATATCAGATGATCCGGAAGCGTTTGCAAGAAGAATGAGCCAGTTTTTGTTCAATAAATACAGTGCAAGTGAAACAACTGCGAAAATGCGAGAAGTTTACGTCAAGATAATATATGCTCTTGATGATTATGCCCGTGAGGAAAATCTTGATAATGAGGTCAAAAAAGACAAAGTATTAGAAATGATCTCAACTCTTGCCAGTGAAGAATTTTTTAGGTTTGTGAACGTTGATGAGCTTTATGCTTCTGTTGAGTATATTCAGCAAAAGCTTATCTCTCGTTTTGATAACATGGAGAAGCATTTGAAGTTAAATCAGACTTTTATTCAGATATACAAGATACTGGCAGAACGCAATGCGAATTACTGTAAGGAAAAGCTTGAGGATAATGAGTTTCTTGCATGGCAGGCAAACTCTATCACAAGGGATATGCTTGTGTTTGAAGCTTATGATGACAGAGCATATGAGACCGTTGTGGATAAGCTTACGAGGCTTCATATGGAATCAAGCTTTCTGTTCAGCTTCGAGCCTGCCCTTATTCACTTCGGTACAGATAAGTGGCAACCGCCGGAATATATGTATCTCAAAGCCTATCACAATGGTTCTGACGCTATCCAGCTCCCACATGAAGAGCAGGCTGTAAAGTATACAGAGCTGTTGTCGAATAAGTATCTGCCAACAGACAGACGTTATACATTAGTGGTATCACCATTGTTCTCTAACGAGGAGCATTACGGAATACTGATGTGTGAGATAAAGCATGAGTATTTTAATTATTTGCAGTCGGTGACAGTTCAACTTTGTGCGGCGCTTAAAATAATAACCTTGATGAAGCAGCAGGCTGTTACCCAGAAGCAGCTTAAAAAGAGCCTGATCGAGATCAAGGAGAACAATGAGCTTCTTCGAGATCTTTCAAGGCAGGATGCTTTGACGGGATGCTACAATCGAAGGGGATTTTTTGAGGAGCTTCGTAAAAGACTCAGCAATGACAAAAACGAGGGTGAAAAGGCTATCATGGTCTTTGCCGACCTTGACTGTCTGAAAACCATAAATGATAAATTTGGTCACGAGGAGGGCGACTTTGCTATACTATCTGCGGCAAAGATACTTAAACACTCTTTTGGCAACAGCGAGATAGTGGGTCGTATAGGTGGCGATGAGTTCGTTGTATGCGCTTTTCTTGATAATGCAATAGATATCCCGTCAATGAGAAACCATATAGAAGCGGTCACAAGAGAATACAATATTAAATATGCCGCCGATAAGCCATATATAATCCATACGAGCGTAGGCGTTTATCCGTTCGTATGCAGTGCCACGCTTGAGATAGGAGAGCTTCTCAGCCATGCTGATATCCTGCTTTATGAGGAAAAAAAGCACAAGAGAAGTATTCTTAAAAGCGATTATGAATAACATTTGCAGGCTGTCTGAAAAAGGTAGCCTGCTTTTTTGTTTTTTGTAGGTTTGTCAATCATATTGGACACTATTATTAAGAAATTCGATAGGCGAAAACCATTTGAGGGGACGCATAG
>NZ_JBDGDD010000054.1:0-8248 GCF_040909065.1 Ruminococcus sp. RTP21359st1_H3_RTP21359_211015 | reverse complement strand
TTTTGCTCCATTTTCCTTGCTACATATCCTTCATGAATGGTCGGGATTTGCTCTTTTCCCTGTCTTTCATAGCTTCGGTGGTCGATCTGCAGATCAGGTTCAAGGTATTGATTACAATACTCCGCCCAACGCATTCTCCATTCTTCCACCTTTTCTGTTTTATTCCAGTCGTTAGCCTCCATGGTTACTCTTTGCCACATTTTTCTGCCTTTTGCTCCGATTTTTTGTAAGCCTGTTTCAGAATCAATGATTGGAATTTTTTGGCCGGATTCGTCTAATTTATATCTCTTTTTCTCTTTCTGTCCCCATGTCCCATTTTTGGTGATTGGTCTTGTTGTTCCCAAAATATGTGCATGATGGTTTCCTTGTTTCCAATGGATATTTGCATCGACACACATGCCCTCATCCGCAAGACTCTGTGCAAATTCATGTACTAGCTTCTTGCTTTGTTCCAGATCAAGTTCATGGGGAAGAGCAACCTCCCATTCTCTGGCAAGCCTTGCATTCCTTTGTGATTCTATTTTATGAACAGCATTCCAAAGTGTCTCTCGATTTTGATAGGACTCTGGTGCATATTTGCACAAGATTACTTCAGAAAATATAACTCCATTTTTTTTTCGATAGTCATGGATGATTCCTGTTTCTATATCTTCTAATTTATCAGCAGATCGATAAGCAGAGCTTGCAACTGCTGACTGTCCTTTTCCACGGCTGATGTTTTTTATAGAACAATGATAAATTGCCACGATTGCAAATCTCCTTTCGTATCCTACTGATTTTAAATGGGGTTGAGGGGCGAAGCCCTCACGCGATTACAGATATACTCACTTGTGAGTGTGTCTGTAAGTGCGCCCTTAACAAGTTAAGGGATTATTGAAATGTAGTTTATCACAATTTTGATTTTGTATCAAGAATATGTTAGACTATATAAAAAGGAGAGTGATTTATAATGTCAGAAATAAGATCAGCAGAAGAACGGATTGCCGAACTGGATAAAAAGATGGAACAGATTAAAGCGCAGAAAAAGGCAATCTTACAGAGAGAAAAAGAAATACAGCGAAAAGCACGTACCAAAAGATTGATTGAAATTGGTGGAGCTGTAGAATCTGTTTTGGGGCATCCGATTGAAAAAGAAGATATACCCAATCTTATTGCCTTTTTGGAACAGCAAGAAAAGCGAGGAAATTACTTTTCAAAAGCTATGAAAAAAATAGATAGCTTTTAACTATTTTATTGCTAATTTATCGTGTTTGATTTATAATTATTTTAGTAAATTATATATGTCTTTTTGACTATCTTTTTATATCTTCTTAAATGTCCGCAAAGCCTTATTTTATCGGCTCTACGGGCATTTTGCTTTTGTGGTAAACCTCACATATCTAGGTCTATCTTACCTACTACATATGCAAATGGTTAGACGGAGACGATAAACGGTAGTCAGCCTAGGGCTTAAGCCCCTCCCAAAACGGAATAGAAAAGCCCCGGAGGTAGCAACTCCGGGGCTTTTCGTACTGCTTCATGAGCATTTCTATCATTTTTCCTATGTTCAGTATACCATATTACAATATTTTTTTAAGAAAGATTCTATCTAATTCATTCCATTATTTCATATTGCTCACTCTCTACTAAATCATTTTGTATTGATTCAATATGCTCATTATATTCTTCCATAGGATCTGTAGAATTCTTTTTTTCATTTAACGTAGCACGACTCTTTTCTAAATACTCCTTTTTTTCTGCTTCTAGATATTTTTCGATTGGTAAATTGATTTTATAAACCTCGAATTCATGTTGCCAATATTCCTCTTCGGAGTCAAATTGATTTATAAGAGCTTGAGCTTCTTCTTTATTAACCGCTTCATTAATAATATTTTTCAATTCTTCTAAGTACGCCCATACTTCATCATCCGTTACTGTATACCCTTCTGAAATTGCTTTTTGATATGTCGCGTCTCTTTTTAGCATATAATCTATTGCTTTCTCTCTTGCAGTGTTTTTATCATATTCCGCTAAAATATAAAATTCAGTAGCTTGTTCAATATCTTTTTTAGTAATAATTCCACCAGACTTTCCTTTTGCAAAGATCGAATCATCTGTATTGTTTTCGTAGGATTTAAATAATTGTCCTACGTTTTGCATTGTTTCAATATTAGGATTTGGTGATGCTGCATATACAGAAACTGAACCGATAACCAAACAAGCTGATAACAATACTATTATTCTTCTTTTTTTCATAATCTATTTTCTCCTTATCAAACACTTAATTTGTTGCAAGAGAAATTCTTGCTGATTCGGCTGCACTAGCGGGGATTGCATCTGGACAGGTGAGTAAATATGTAACTTGTCCATCATATTTAGTATTTTTAGCATATGTTTTTTTAGTAGTATTATAATAGTGTGATCCATGATCCCACTTATTAGGATCATACATAATATCTCCCCGTTCAAACTCCGAAATAATAACATTATTGCTACCATCTGTATGTAAGACGTTTGATACTTCTAACTTAATACTTCCAGATCCAACTCCTGACCTTTTTTCGGTATATATTTTCTCTCTAAAGGAGAATATATTCTGAGTGCTATTTTTTTCATAATAAGACTCTAAATAATTTAAACCTACTGTTACAATATTCCAGCCATTATCAGGCATAGCAAAAACATGACTATTTTCAATTTCATCCCCCTTTTTTAGTCCTCTATCTATTAATTCTTTCATTTCATCAGTATCTATTGCATAGGTTTCAAATGCATATGCTACATTAGGAAAAGATAAAATGGATATTATGGATAAAGCAAAAACAAGCAAACTATTTTTTATAACGTTCTTCATATTTTCCCCTTTCATACAAAAATAACTTACGCTAAAAACGATTACCAACTACACCAACTAACAGATATCTGCTTTATTTCATAAATCCCTCCCCTTTTTTATTCCCTGCCCTTTCGCTATTCGGTAATTCTTCTCATGAATTTTCATATGTAAGACTATCCGAATATTAAAACACCTTAAATTATTTTTTATTATGACACATTTTTTCTTTCTGTTCAATATTGTTGAATAATATATATAATATTTATTCTGTTTTTTTTTGTTTTTTAGGCAATTCGCCTATTTTACGAAAAATGCCACCACCTCTTTTCTAACAACAAAAACTTTTGTTCCGTTGCCATGCGAAGCTGTTGCTCCTGATCTATAGCCTGTGCTAGCTGTCGGTTTGGTGTTTCTTCTTGCTATAGTGAGTGTATTCATCCTTTTCAATTCCTTTCCTGCTATCTTAACACACTCTGAAAAACAAAGTGCGTAAGTTTTGAAATTTGTTTTTCTCGACTTACACACTTTATTTTACACCCTCACAAAGTATATGAGTAGGCAGTAACCTGCCTACTCATATACTTTGTTTTTTAATTCCCTCATCTGTTCTTTCATCTATTTATCTCACCGACTTTTCTATAAAATCCAAGATTGCTGAATATGCTTATACAATCCATTCTGATCAAGCAGATCGTTCGTTACCTCAATATCATAAGACGGCTCTTCTTGCTGACAGAATGTACCATGAGCATCCACTATAACAATCGTTCCACTTTTTGTTTTTTGTCCATATCGAAATAATACAATATCTCCTTTTTTGTATTTCACCTCATCCATCCGTTCATTTCCTCCTTGCTATTTCATACTACCAGAACTTTCACCATTTTATCTCTGTACAGAACTTTCATTTGATTCCCATTTTTATCTTTTACAACTGCTTCTTCGTCTGATACAAAATATACATCTACACTTTCTTCTTCAAAATTTTTGTTAATCTCTTGCATTATTTTATACTGACCAACTGTATGCAATCCTTTTATGGTATAACTATTTTTCATTATCATATTCCTTTCTTTTATTCCCAAAACTTCCACCATTTCTTAGGTAATTCTTCTTGATCTTCTATCAATATTTTTTGTTCTGTTACCATACGGAGCTGTTGCTCCTGATCTAACAGCTTCTGACACTCCATGAGTCTTTTACTCAGCTCATCTATTTGTTTATTTTTATGATCTAATTCCTTACGAAGTAGATCAATAATGGCTTGATTCACTGCATAATCTGCTTTCGCTGATTGCGAAACATCTTTCGCAACATCAGCCTTGTAATGCCTATAAATCCTATATTCTATAGTTTCGCTGATTGCGAAACTTCCTTTCGCATCTTTCGCAATATGATTTTTTCTACACCATGCTCTAACAGCTTGTTCGGATACTCCGCATATCTCAGCAATCTCTCTTATTGTTTTCATTTTTTCTCCTTATACCACCACTTATAAACCGTATACCCGTCCCTACCATTATGTAGCAAAGATTTGTACTCTTACTAAACAAGATAGCTAACACAGGAGCATTGCTAGTTAGCGTACTTGTCGCTTTTTACTACTATCATAATTAAAATTGATAGTATATGTTTCGTATTCTATCTCATTACTATCATAATTAAATATGAAAGTTGGTTGCGCTGGTATATTCATTTTCTCACAATCACTGCTCTTTCATATACTCTGGAGGAATATATCTACAATTTTTTTGATTTTTATTATGCATTATTTTCAACCAAATACTTCATATATCCAAACCGGCTCTTCACATCTTTTTTGTTCTGCAGAGATTTGTATTTTCGCAACAAATAGTGATAGATGTCCAGATCATGACGTCCTGCATCTGCTGGGTCATACTCTACATGTCCCTCTGCAAGCAGTGCCAGTTCTTCCAACTGTGATCGATTAAATTCATTGCCACATGCTTCAGACCATAACGTAAATTTACCTTCAAGAACAGCATTTTGTTCCGGATCTGCAGTCGGATCAGAGTCTGGACAATATTCTGGAAAGTCATAAATATCCATCTGCCCATTTATCTGATCTTGTTCTGCAGTACACTTTTTTATTTTAAATTTAATTGCCCGCGTTAAACGCCCTTTAGTTATTTTTTCGTATTCAAATTCAATATCTGTAACTTCATTTATGTCTTTCTTACATTTTTGTAGCACTTTATTAAATTCTCGAAAGCTCTCATTGTTTTTATTTGTTGCTCCCATTAGTTCTCTTAAATCTTTAAGTTCTACAGTCCATTCTCTCCTGTATAGTTTGTCTTTTAAGAGAGGATATAATTTTAGAGAATATTTTGATTTCAAACGCAAAGAATAGTCTAATGCATATTCAATATATCCTTTTTCAGCCAATCCGAAAAATGCTTCTTTGAGTTTTGGATTACAATCTATCGTTATTGTTCTTTTGCCAAACTCAGGATCACTCACAATAACTCTTGCGTCCGAAAATAAATTTACTTTTATATAATCCCCATTATTGTTCAAATCAATTTTTATTCTTGAACCAAGAAGTTTGTCAAGACTCTTTTCAATTTCGCTGCTTTTCAATTTATTTGGATACTCATATCCAAGTAGCCTTAAATACTCATCAATAGTAAAGACTACTTCCGAACTTTCTTCTTCTCTTGCATTTATTTTAGCCAAGTATGTATCAATCAATCTCATTTCTCCAAGGTTGTATTCTGAAAACTTTGACCATATTAAAGGTTTCGATTTTTCGACTATATAATTTTTAGTTAATGTAATTTTTTTAGACATGAGCCACCTCCTATTCTCTATCATAATATAATGGTGGTATACTGTCAATATCTACATGCCACTATATACCGCAAAAAATACCACCATTATACCGCAAAAAATACCACCATTATACCGCAAAAAATACCACCATTATACCGCAAAAAATACCACTATATACCGCAAAAAATACCACCATTATACCGCAAAAACGTTGATTTTGCGCTATTTATTAACTCCGTAAACAAGTAATTAAACAAGTAATTAAATAATATATATAAACAAGCTAACTAACACGCGCGTGCGCGCAAGGCTAGTTAGCTGGCGAGTTTTTACTGTCAAATTTAAATATAAAAGTAGCAAGTGTTATCAGCTATCTCCTTTAATTTCGACAATTTTTAAACAGCCAAAGTGTAGATATTTCTCTAACACTATCAAAATTAAATTTGACAGCAAACAAGAAATGTGATATAATTACGCTGTCAAAATTAAATATGAAAGGAGATGGGGCAATGAACGAAAAATCTATGAAAAAATTAAAGGAATACGCAAAAGAGAGTAAGGATCTATATCTGCAGTATAGTGTTTCGGAAAAAAATATTCCGGAAAGTATCAAAAAACAGAACAAAGAAAATCTGAAACTGATGCAAGATGCACTGGCAACATTAGGCGTTCGATTGAATATCAAAGATGGAGAGATCTCGCTTCTGATGCACACATCAAATTTTGTAGATCGTAAAACAAGGAGAGCTGGCCGGAAAAGAACATATGCGTTAAAGGAGCAAGAACAAGGAAACTACACAGCAGATGCATACCGGTTTTCAGATGTGATATTGCTGATTGAAGAAAAAGGGGACAAGGAGACGCAAATCATTCTTGGAATGAGTGAATCGACTTATTTCCGGCATAAGAAGAAAATGAAAGCCAGTGAATACTACAGTTTGTTAGACCCACAAAAAATGACGGATCGGATGTATCTGGAATCCGTAAAAGGCAACAACTACTTTTAGACTTTCAATTTTAATTTCAACAGTCCTCTTGACGACAGAAATAAGCTATTGTAAAATAACTGCAGAAGTAAGGTGGCCTCGTCGCAATTGGAGCGGCGCTAGCGCAAACTTTTAGGACAGGAATAAGATAACCCACAGCAATTGGAGCGGTGCAAGTGTCAATTCCTGTCCGTTTTTTATTATCTGACAATTACAGACTGCAGAACGAAGATTGTGTTTGAAAAAGAGACAATTAGGGGATACTTGAAAAGCTTATGGTCATATGCTATAATGCCTATAGGCAAAACGATAGAAAGTGCTCATATGGCACAACAAAACCCCCACGAGGTGCGAACTCGTGGGGGTTTTTATGCCGTTTTGGGTGGGTGGCTTAAACCCAAGGTTGCTACCAGTCATTCTTGTCCAACCATTTGCAGATGTAGTAGGCAACTACACTCGCCAGGACAGAAAGTATAAACGATAGAAATTCACTCATATGGCACCCCCCTTTCTCTACCTGTCTAGGGGTGGTAGCTTATCCAGTATAGCATATGACATTTAACACTGTCAATTTTAAAACTGACAGTATTAGAGGAGAAATCAACAAAATACGTATGTTTGTGTGTTTATCGAAACCTGTACCAATTTCGTTTTAGATATGCTCTGATTCCAAGATAAAGTGTATGAATCAGGAACAGCAGCACAACCAGATTGATGGGAATAAAATTCCGTATGAAATCTCCAAACCATATCAGGCATGCCAGGCTTAGCAACCAGACAGAAAGACTGATTGTGTCAGCGTACTGGTTCGCATAATGCTTACAACCTTTTATAGCACAAATTGCAAGTAAAGAAATACTTCCGACACCAAGCAGTAAAATCATCAGTATCCAGAGAAGACAGTGAATAACCATAGATGCAACAGGATGTGGAACCATATCACCCAATTGTGACGCCCAATTTGCCACTTTAAATAGATTTTCCGAGCAAAGGTATATAAAAGCCCATGTAGAGTCGAAAAACGCCTTAAAATCGCGAATAAAGGCGCCAGAGTAAAATGCAGTAAATAAAGTGACTATAATTCCGTATAGTAACGACACCACAAAAAATGTCTGATGTGAGAGTGTACGTGCTTGATATTCCTGTTTCAGCTGTTTTTCCAGTATTTCAGATCTCAATCTTGCCTGTTCATACACCTGTTCGTTCAAAGAACGTCTATAGGCCTCTGTTTCCTTTCTTTCTTGTTCTGCTTTTTCCTGTGCGGTCTGCAACTGCCTTTCCCTGTTGGAATACTCTGACCTAACGGCTTCTACCTCGGCTAGGGCGTTTTGGATGTTCTTTTGCAATAGAGTGTTTTGTTTCTCTAATTCCTGATTTTGTTGAAATATCACATCGCTGTTGTTCAGCTTCTCGATCTGCTCTGCCTGTTCGGCTATTTTCTTCTTTTGCTGTTGCACGATCAATTCCAGCTCTTGCGTCTCGGATGATGTCCTGGACTGCAGATTCTGCAGTTCCAGGTAAAGACTCTCTGCCTTGTCCAATGCTTCGGAGAGTTGCAAGTCTTTTTTCGATAGCTGCATCTGCATCTCTTCGAGTTGGCTCATCAATTGCTCTTGTAGCTCTAAGTCGTTGTAATCGCTCATGTAACGCCCCC
>NZ_JBDGDD010000053.1:0-8690 GCF_040909065.1 Ruminococcus sp. RTP21359st1_H3_RTP21359_211015 | reverse complement strand
TCATATTACGCTGCTGTTGGCGGAGGAGTATTGAGTTGAAAAGGAATCACAGCTTGGGAAGGGGCTGTGATTTTTTTGTACTGAACCTCACCTCTCCTGTACCTATTTACCTTATAATCATGCTTCAAAGTGTCGGTCTTGTCTATGTGGCAGACGTACAAACTTACCTTTTACCCTCTCACCGCCTATTCCCATTAGCCAGATCATTAACAATATCAGCAATGTTCTCCAGCTGCCTTTTGTTGAGCTTTTTCAGGTCAGAGATAAGCTTACTTAGCTCTTTTGGCTGCTCGGCGTCGGCGTCGAAAAACTCCTGCGGCGTAATGTCCAGATACTCGCAGATATAAAAGAAAGAGGTCATAGAGGGCAGGGCTTTTCCTGTTTCGATATTGTTTATATACCCTGCGTTCTGTCCAATAGATAAGCTCATATCCCTTGCGGAAACACCTTTCTGTGTGCGAAGTTTTGAGATCCTCAAAGCAAAATTATTGTCATACATGAATTTGTTCTCGTACATTATTTGCACCCCCCATATATAATATTTTATCCTATATCATTATGCATTATGTCGGAATTTTTCCTATAAAGGGGTTGAAATATGTGAAATAATATGATATAATGATGTAAAGTATTTGAAATAATGCGATATTTGTATAAAAAGCGGATTGTGCCATGTTTTTTGTTAAAATAAAAAAATATCTTACGAAAACGTTATACTAAGCAGCCAGCTTAACAAAAGTGAAAAAGAATGTGTTATAATTAACATACAAAAACGTATTATTATGTCAGTTATAGTTGATAATTGACAAATCAATAAGGAAAAGGAGTTTTTTAACATGAACGAAAACATCAACAAGAAATTTGATGTAAAAAACTTTGACTATGATAAGTGCTATGAGGAAGTAAAGGAAATTGCTTCAAAAAATATCAATATCATAGTGTGCGGAGCTACCGGCGTTGGCAAAAGCAGCCTTATAAACGACTTCTTCGAGTTTGATAAGGATAGCGCCGCGCCTGTCGGAAGCAGCGGAAAACCGCAGACAAGGGGCATACACGAGTATCATTCAAAGAGCATTACCTTGTTCGACACTGAGGGCTACGAGGTAGAAAGCTCGTCTACGCCGGAAAACAGTGCTTTTTACAGAAACATAATCGACCTTATCGACGAACGCAAAAATACATATCCTGCGGATTTGGGTATGCACATCCACGAGGTTTGGTACTGCATAAATAACCGCTTCATGGATCTCGATGAAAGGCTGATAAAAGACATACAGGCGAGAAATATCCCCGTGTGCGTTATTATTACAAAGGTGGATAATCTTGACGAGAACGAAGTCGCTCAGATAAAGGACGCTGTCGGCGAAGCCGGAAAACGCAATAGGATAAACGGCATTGAGGTGTTTACCTATTCTACTAACAGCGATCTTGGCGACGAGTATGTGCAGAAATCTGAGATAAACAGCTGGGCACATCATAATCTTGACGATTACCTCAGAGAAAGCTTTATCCCGTCGCTCAAAAAAGCGCAGGGTCAAATGGCAGAAATGATGATAAAGCACAAGATACCGAAATACGCGGCTTTAGCCGCAGGTATTGTTACGGCTACATCATTTGTACCCGTGCCACTTTCCGATTCGGTACCGCTTATGGGCATACAGGTAAAAATGGCGATGGATATTTTAAGCTGCTACGGAATAGATAATGATATGAAGGGCGCTGTGAAAAATTTAGCCGGAGCGGGCTTCGTTTCTTATATAGGAAAAACGCTGGCTTCTCAGCTGCTTTCGGTGATCCCATTTGTCGGCGGCGCGGCGAAAGCCACGGTAAATGTTTCAGTGGCAACTACTGTTACGGCTACCCTCGGCGTTGCGATAACGAAGATCTGCGAGGAATACACTAAAGCCTGCATAGAGAACGGCGGCTCGAAAGACCTTATGATCACCAAAATTTCCGACTACTTTACTGTTGAAAATCTGAAAAAGGTAATGAAAGAGATCAGCAAGGGCAAGGATCAGAAAATTGTAGAGAGAATAGTAAAAGCTGTAGTTGATATGTTCAAGGATACGAAAAAAGGAGCAAGGAAATAATGGAAGGCGACAAGATAAAAACTAATATACTGATAGCCGGCAAATCGGGCGTTGGCAAAAGCAGTCTGCTGAATTACATATTTGGCGAAGAGGTCGCGGAGACGGGTGCGGGAAAGCCCGTAACGGCGGAGGGCCTGCACGAATATTCTTTCGAGCTGAAAGATAACGACCGAATATCTTTTTCGATATGCGACAGCTGGGGTCTTGAACCCGATAAAGCGGACGAATGGCACAAGCAGATAATCGACAAAGTAGCGGAGTACGACAAGCACTCTATCAACGAATGGTTCAGCACCATAATCTACTGCCTTAGCGCCGACTCTGACAGAGTGGAAGATTTTGAGATAAGCATAATAAACGACCTTATAGCTGAGAAAAACAACGTAAACGTTGTGATAACTCACTGCAAGTCTGAGAACGACGACAGAGCGGAGCGTATGAAAAAGCGCATAGTTGAAGACGGCAGCGTTTCGGCTGACTCGGTGATATTTGTAAACAACTATGAGAAAAAACTTATTTCTGGCGAGGTAAAGAAGTTTGGACGCGAAGAGGTAGTAAACTGCATTATCCGCAACTTGTGGAACAATTACAAGGTAAAAGTGCCGTATAAAATAAAAGAGCACGCTAACGAAATGTTTCGCAGCGAACAAGATAAGCTTCATGATATGGTGGCAAGTACAAGATTTGTTCTGCGAAAGCATCATAAGCTCGATAAGTTTGAAGAGGAAATAAACAATGAATTCGGAATGTTTGTTTTTAAGTCTGTAATGAAACTAAATAACGAGTTTAACGATGCGTATAATTATTATCAGCAGCTGTCACAAGAGTATTACGCGATCGTTTTTGGTATGGACGCGTTAAAGCTGCTGAACGACCCAATAATGTTTTTTGACGCAACAAAGGCTTTCAAAGAAGAAGTAAGTCAGCAGGTGGAAAGGATCGCCGAATCAACGGGAAAAATACTGAAATTCATGAACCAGGATGTTACCAAAGAGCTTATGAAAAAGCTTTTTGCAGAGATAAAGATAAACGTAAAGACGGCAAAAGCTATCAAAAATGACCTTCATGAAACGGTGGACAAGTACATTGTAAGAACGAAAGGCGTAGTTTTTGAAGAGATCGAGAAAACTGAGGAAAAGCTGCTTGCTATCGAGATCAAGATATAGGGGGTGCAACCAAATGACCTTAAAAAAGCTAACAGCAATAGTCCTCACGGGTGCGGTGGTGCTGCTCACCGCTTGTTCTGACAGCGATTCAGGCAGCGGCAAAAAAAGCAAGAAGAAAGACTACTACACCATTGGCGAAACTTGGACAGTTGACGGGCAGTGGTCGCTTACCGTTACAGGCGTCACGGAAACGGCTGAGCGCAACGAGTATTCGGGGAAAAACCCTGCGGCAGTTTACATCGTTGACTATGAATATACAAACATCGGTTACGAGGACGAGGATGGCATAGCAAAGGGCATTTTCTTTGACATGGAGGACACCATAATAGACAGCAATGGCGTTATGGGTTACAGTTACCCGGGCGACGTTGTGAGAAACCCAAATGAAGCGCCTATCGGAAGCACCTGCAAGGCTCAGGCTTGCATTGGTGTGGACAATGCGGGTGATTTCAAGATAACTGAGAGCCATTATGATTCAGACGGTGACGAACATTCGGCGACTTTTCTTATCGAAGTCGGCGGAAGTTCGGCAGACGAAAAATCTGACAGCGCCGCTCAGCCGACGGAAACTACCACCACAACGACCGCCGAGGCGACCACGACTAAGCCCGTGACCACGCTTGCGCCGTATGACATTTACGACGACACGGTGTATGCGAACGACCTTATCTACGAAACGGCGGACGATATTTTTGCCGAGCTTGGCGACGATTTCAGCATGGATTTTATATCAGTGGGGCAGGAAAACATCATCGCTGTCGAGAACGACGACGTGTATCCGAACACAAAGATAGGCTTTTACACCACGGACATACAGAACATCGGCACGCTTGATTTCCCGTACGCGATACACGTCACGCCGGGCGGATACATCACCGAGGGCGTGCAGGTTGGAATGACGTACAACGAGCTGAAAGCCATTTACCCGAGCCTGGAGGGCGCAACGCTTGACGGCGGAACGTTCGGCCCGACGGCGTGGATAAACATAGACGGCAACGCGTGGGGCATAGAGTTCGACGTATCACAGGCAGACCGCGAGCGGCTGGGCATGACGGTAGGCGTGGCGGTCGATCTTTCGGAGCTTAATCCTAAGAGTACACTAGGGTATTATATTAGTTCGCTGAGCTGATATTTTTGAATTTTGTTATGGCAGCTTTTCGGCTTTTTAAGGAGTCGGAAGGCTGCTTTTTTTCTACCTTAAATTTAGTGACTTTACTTCATTTTTATTACAAAGCAATAAAAAACGCAGCTAAATGATTGACTATTTGTGGGAAATGTGGTATAATGTGATGTGAATATATAACTTCTTATAATTTTATCTTATCTGAAGTGGAGGTGTGACAATGACCATACTTGCAAAAAAAGAAATGTCAGAAGAGGATATAAAGCTTCAATTCATTACTCCTGCTATTCTTGATAAGTGGGATAAAAACAGAATTACAATGGAAACAAGGATCACCGACGGTAAGATCTGTCTGAACGGTAACTTTGTTCATCGTGATAAGAAAAGCGCCAAGTTTGCCGATTATGTTCTGTATTGGAGCAGCAGTTTCCCCATAGCGATAGTTGAGGCTAAGGACAATAACCATAGCGTATCATTCGGCTTACAACAGGCTATAGCTTATGCTCAGATGATGGATGTACCTTTCGTTTACAGCTCCAATGGTGATGCTTTCTATGAACACGATATGCTGACAGGTATGGAGCGTGAAATCGCACTTGATGATTTCCCTACACCTAATGAGCTTATGGAACGATACAAGGCAAATGCGAACGGCGGGCAAGGGCTGTCAGAGAATGAGCTTGCAGTCATCAGCCAGCCTTACTATTCAAGCCAGAATACCTACGAGCCAAGATATTATCAGCGAGTGGCAGTAAACCGTACTGTTGATGCTATTGCTCGTGGTGTAATGAGACTCCTGCTCGTCATGGCAACAGGCACGGGCAAGACCTATACTGCGTTCCAGATCGTGTACCGTCTGCTGAAAAGCGGTATGAAGCGTAAGATACTGTATCTTGCCGACAGGAATATTCTTGTGGATCAGTCTATACAGCAGGATTTCTCTCCGCTTGAAAAGGTCATCCACAAGATCAATGTTGCTAAGGATAACAAAACCACTATCACCTCACATCAGGTCTATTTCTCGCTATATCAGCAGTTGATCGGTGATGATGATAAGGAGCATTTCTCCGAGCTGTTTGACAAGGATTTCTTTGACCTTATTATCGTAGATGAGTGTCACAGAGGCAGCGCCAAAGAGGATAGCAAGTGGCGCAGGATACTGGATTACTTCTCCTCGGCTACACAGATCGGTATGACCGCTACTCCGAAGGAGACAAAATATACTTCTAACATTTCGTATTTTGGCGAGCCGATCTACACATACTCCCTCAAAAACGGCATTGAGGACGGATTTCTCGCCCCGTTTAAGGTCATCAGCATCACAACAGACATTAGTGACGGCTGGAGACCGCTGAAAGGACAACGAGATTATTACGGCAACGAAATTGAGGACAGGATATACAACAATACCGACTATGACTACAATATCATCATTCAAGACAGAATCAACCAGGTTGCCCTTGAAATTACGAACTACCTTATCAGCACAGACCGTATGCAGAAAACGATAGTATTCTGTGCGACTGAGGATGCTGCGGAGCGTATGAGAGTGGCTCTTGTCAACTTCAATAAGGATATGGTTGCTCAGAATCCTGATTATGTGGTGCGTATCACAGGCTCGGACGAGTACGGCAAGAGCAAGCTTGATTACTTCATCTCTGTCGGCTCTCCTTATCCTGTTATCGCTACGACTTCCAAGCTCCTGTCTACGGGTGCTGACTGCAAAATGACAAAGCTGATAGTGCTTGATGAGAATATCGGCTCTATGACCGAGTTCAAGCAGATCATCGGCAGAGGTACCAGACTGCGTGAAAAAGAGGGCAAGACGCACTTTGTAGTTATGGATTTCAGAGGTGTGACAAGGCTGTTCTATGATGAAGGCTGGGATGGGCCGGTCGAAATTGATTCAAATTATCATTCTCCAGAACCTAAGATCGATACTGACGGCCCTGTTGATTCTCCATTACCACATCCTGAGCCACAGCCTAAACCGTATGTCGGTGTAGATGGCTGTACTGTACGAATTATAAACAAAGTGGTATCGGTTTATGATGCGGATGGTAAGCTTCTTCGTCACGAGAATATCATAGATTATACAAAGACAAACATTTTAGGAGAATTTGCCGATCTAGAACATTTTATCAGAAGCTGGAATAGTGAAGAAAAGAAACGCACTATTTCAGAGCTGTTTAAAGAACACGGGATAGATATTCAGGCCTTAAAAGAATCACAGGGTATGGGCGATATAGACGATTTTGATTTTATAATACACATAGCGTTTGATAAGAAACCATTGACCCGAAAAGAACGTGCAAACGATGTAAAGAAACGTGATTTTATCAGCAAATATAATGGTCTTGCGAAAGAAGTTCTGGAAGCCCTGCTTGATATGTACTCAAACGAGGGCATTTATCAGATAGAGGACACACAGGTATTAAAGCTTGATCCTTTTATCCGTATGGGCAAGCCTGCGGCAATCGTTAAGTTGTTTGGTGGTAAGGAAGGATATAAAAAGGCTGTAAAAGAGCTTGAAGAAGAAATTTACAAGGTGGTTTAAAATATGAGCAGTTTAAGTAATTTCGTAAAGAGATTACGGGATATTATGAGAAACGATGCAGGTATCAACGGTGATGCACAGCGTATTGAGCAGATCGCTTGGCTGCTGTTTCTCAAGGTTTACGACACAAAGGAAGAAGATTGGGAATTTGATGATGATGCCTATGAGTCTATTATCCCCGAAGATTGCCGTTGGCGTAATTGGGCGGTAGATGACGGCAAGGGTACAGCTTTGACAGGTGATGATCTGCTTGATTTCGTCAATAATACGCTGTTTCCCACGCTGAAAGGCATACAAGTTTCCAAGACTACGCCTATCAATAAGGCTATCGTCAAGACAACATTTGAGGACACCAACAACTACATGAAGGACGGTGTTCTGCTTCGCCAGGTAGTCAATGTCATTGATGAGCTTGACCTTACCAATTATGAGGAAAGCCACGCATTTGGCGATATTTATGAGTCTATCCTGAAAGAGTTGCAAAGTGCAGGCTCTGCCGGCGAGTTTTACACGCCCCGTGCTGTGACTGACTTCATGGCACAGATGATAAAGCCTGTAATCGGTGAAAAGATGGCTGATTTTGCCTGCGGTACGGGCGGATTTATCATTAGCTGGCTGAAAGCTCTTGAATCACAGAAAAAGACTGTTGAGGACAGAGCGGCGTTTGATACCTCGGTTTACGGTATTGAAAAGAAGCAGTTCCCGTATATGCTTTGTGTCACAAACCTTCTGCTCCATGATATTGACACACCGAGAGTATATCACGATAATTCGCTGTTAAAGGATGTTCTTGACTATACTGAGGACGATCAGTTTGATGTGGTTCTGATGAATCCACCATACGGCGGCAGCGAGAAAACGGAAGTCAAGAATCATTTTCCGTCTGATCTCGCAAGCAGTGAGACGGCTGACCTGTTCATGTCGGTCATTATGTACCGCCTGAAGCAGAACGGCAGAGCTGCGGTCATTCTCCCTGACGGTTTCCTGTTTGGTACGGATAACGCTAAAGTCGCTATCAAAAAGAAGCTGATGAGCGAGTTCAATCTGCACACTGTCATTCGTATGCCGCACAGCGTTTTTGCTCCGTATACCTCTATTACTACAAATATCCTGTTCTTTGACAGGACAGGCTCGACGAAGGAAACATGGTTCTATCGTCTGGATATGCCCGACGGGTACAAGAACTTCTCCAAGACAAAGCCGATGAAGCTCGAACACTTCGCCCCTGCTATTGAGTGGTGGAGCGACCGACAGGAGATCACCATTGACGGCTTTGACAAGGCGAAAAAGTACACGGCTGAGGAACTTGCGGAGAGAAATTATAACATTGACCTCTGCGGTTTTCCCCATGAGGAAGAAGAAATACTCCCTCCAAGAGAGCTAATCCAGCAGTATCAGGAGAAACGTGCAAGCCTGAATGCGGATATTGACCGTATTCTGGAGCAGATCACGAGCATTCTCGGTATCAGCGATATGGAGGACTTGACATGACAGCACAGCAGCTTAAAAACTCCATACTCCAGATGGCGGTGCAGGGCAAACTCGTTCCGCAAGATCCGGGTGATGAGCCTGCAAGCGTACTGCTCCAGCGTATCAAAGCCGAAAAACAGGAGCTTATCAAGGCAGGCAAAATAAAAAAGGATAAGAAGTCCTCGGAGATATTCAGAGGTGCTGCCCATAATTTGCCTTATGCCTACTGTGAGCAGATCGGCAAGGAAATTCGTGATATTTCAGACGAGATACCGTTTGAGATT
>NZ_JBDGDD010000052.1:0-9631 GCF_040909065.1 Ruminococcus sp. RTP21359st1_H3_RTP21359_211015 | reverse complement strand
TTTATTTTATCAGATTTTTGCCTATCTCTCTTTTCTTTTTTCTTAATTTTGTCCAATATCTATTGTAGCACTACAAAAAGGTAGCCTGCTTTTTTGTTTTTATGCTTGACAAAATATCATGGCTGTGATATAATAAAACATATTTTACGAAAGGAGCGTCGGATGACATGAGAATTACAAGAATATGGGTGAGAAACTATTAAACCGAATATCAGGCAGGTGCATTGGCACGAGCCGCTCCGACTCTTCCGTATAACGTTTTGGTTACACGCCTGAGGGTGTGTTTTTTTATGCCTGAAAAAGCCGAAGAGCGGCTTGATAACAGACATTAGGAGTGATTAATATGGCAGAAATGTTTGACAACACAATAAAGAAAGACCGTGTGCTGTTGGCGGCAGTGGACACAGGTTCGTATGACGTGGAGCTTTCTCTTGACGAGCTTGAAGAGCTGACAGAAACAGCAGGCGGTGAGGTGATAGCGAGAGTGACACAGAAAAGGCCGTCCTTTGACAGTGGTACCTGCATAGGCTCAGGCAGGCTTGAAGAAATGGCTGAGATATGCAGAAATGAAAATATCGACAGAATAGTTTTCGACTGCGAGCTTACAGCCACACAGATAAGAAATATCGAGGACGTGTGTGGTGTTTTCACTATCGACAGAACTATGCTCATACTGGATATTTTTGCTCAGCGTGCGACTACTCGTGAGGGCAGATTGCAGGTAGAGATAGCACAGAACAAATACAGACTTCCAAGGCTTGCAGGCATGGGAACTAATATGTCACGTCTTGGCGGTGGTATCGGCACAAGAGGTCCTGGTGAGTCGAAGCTCGAAACTGACAAGCGACACATCAGAACACGTATTGCGGCACTTTCAGACGAGCTTAAGGAGATAGAGAAGCGTCGTGGGCTTATGAGAAAACGTCGCAAGAAAGACGGTGTTCTTACAGCGGCGATAGTGGGCTATACAAACGTGGGCAAATCCACACTGCTTAATTATCTTACAGAAGCGGGCGTGCTTGCAGAGAACAAGCTTTTTGCGACTTTGGAAACAACATCAAGGGCTATAGAGCTTCCTGACGGCAGGTCGGTGACGCTTATTGACACGGTAGGACTTATCAGACGTCTGCCGCATCAGCTTGTGGAAGCTTTCAAATCCACTCTTGAAGAGGCGGCAAGTGCGGACGTTATAATCCATGTGTGCGACGCCTCGGCTGATGACTGCGAGGAACAGGCAAAAGTTACCCTTGAACTGCTCAAAGAGCTTGGCTGTGAAGGAATACCTGTGGTGACAGTGTTCAACAAGTGCGATAAAGTGCCTTATATAAACGAGCTTGACACATCAGGTGAAGCGGTGAAGATATCCGCCAAAAACGGCACAGGTATTGACAGCCTGCTTGCGGCTATACAAAAGGCATTACCCGAAAACAGCGTAAGATGCAGGCTTCTTTTGCCTTTTGACAAGGCGGGTCTTGTGAACACCATAAGGCAGGAGGGCAGGATATTCAGTGAGGATTATACCGCTGAGGGTATCATTCTTGACGCTCTTGTAGATATCAAGGTCTATCATCTTGTGGAAAGCTATAAGGTGAAAAACGAAGAATAAAGTGTTTTGCAAACGTTAAAAAAGTGTAAACTCTCGGTAGGGCTATTGACAAGCCCTGCCTGTGAGAGTATAATAATCGTGGTTAGCAATAACAAATAAATCGAAAGGAAAAAACAGAATATGTCTACTGTTATCATGTCTGCAGTCTTTACATACTTCTTTATGAGCTTGAGCTACTTTTATGGCTTCGAGTTTTTTTGGCGTGTGAAGAAAGCGACGAGATCAGAATAGGCGTATAGAGAAGTTTCTGTTTTTATATATGCGTTTATTATAAGCCGTGGCTTTCTTGTAAAAGAATGTCACGGCTGTTTTTATTGCCTATACAAATTTGATTTTCGGAGGAAAGTAACATGATCATCGTATTGAAAAACAATTCACAGGAAAAACAGGTAGAAGAGCTTTTGAACTGGCTCGACCAGTTCCATGTATCGACGAATCTGGTAGAGGGCGTTCATTCAAATGTTATCGGTCTTATTGGCGACACAACTCAGATCGATATAGAAGCAGTTCAGGCTAAGGAATGTGTTGAAAATGTACAGCGTGTTCAGGAGCCTTACAAGAATGCTAACAGAAAGTTCCACCCTGATAATACTGTTATCGACGTTGCAGGCAGAAAGATAGGCGGCGGAAAGCTTCAGGTCATTGCAGGTCCTTGCTCTGTTGAAACTGAGGAGCAGATAATCACAACTGCTATCGCTGTCAAGGAGGCAGGTGCAACAATGCTCAGAGGTGGCGCATTCAAGCCAAGAACTTCACCATATTCATTCCAGGGTCTTGGCAAGGAGGGCATCGACCTTCTTATTCAGGCTAGAAAGATAACAGGTCTGCCTATCGTTACTGAGATCATGGATCTTTCTGATCTTGACTGCTTTGCTGACGTTGACGTTGTTCAGGTAGGAGCAAGAAATATGCAGAATTTCACACTTCTCAAGGCTCTCGGTAGAAGCGACAAGCCTGTTCTTCTCAAGAGAGGACTTTCATCAACTCTTCAGGAGCTTCTCATGTCCGCTGAGTACATAATGTCTGAGGGCAATCAGAACGTTATCCTTTGCGAAAGAGGTATCCGCACATTCGAGCCTGCCACAAGAAATACTCTCGATATTTCAGCCGTTCCTCTGCTCCAGCAGAAAACACACCTTCCTATCACTATCGACCCTAGCCACGCTACAGGTATCGCTTCACTTGTTGAGCCAATGGCACTTTGCGCTGTAACAGCAGGCTGTGACGCACTTGAGATAGAGGTACACAACGACCCTAAGAACGCATGGAGCGATGGTGCGCAGTCACTTACTCCTGCACAGTTCGCTGAAACAATGAAGAAAGTTAAGGCACTTTCCGAGTTCATGGGCAAGCCTCTTGATGTAAACGAATAAACAAGACATTGAAAAAGAGGTGTTTTCGCACCTCTTTTTCTTTACAAATATTCAGTTATGTGGTATAATGTTTTAGAACTGTAAATGGATAAAGTACAAAGGAGGAGGAACGATGAAACTTGTGCTTAAACAAAGGCTTTTTTCATGGTTTGACAGCTATGACGTGTGCGACGAATACGGCAAAGCAGTTTTCAGCGTAAAAGGCAGACTCGCATGGGGTCACTTGCTGGAGATATACGACAACATGGGAAACAAGGTCGGCGTGCTGAAAGAAAAGGTGCTGAAGATTTTCCCTACCTTTGAGATATACATAGGCGGAGAGTATATGGGCTGTATAAAGAAAGAGTTCACCTTTTTCAAGCCAAAGTTCCATATAGATTTCTGCGGCTGGAGAGTGGACGGCGACATTTTCGGCTGGGACTATTCCGTTTATAGCGGTGCTGAACAGATAATGCGTGTGTCAAAGGAGCTTTTGCACCTTACCGATACCTATGTCATAGACGTTTATGATGATCGTAATGCTTTGGCGGGATTGCTCATTGCACTTGCGATAGACGCAGAGAAATGCTCAGACGGCAATTAGACTTTTATGATAGCTGTGTAAAAAATTGTACTGAAAGGTTTTGATATTAATGAAATTCAACTGCGAGCTTAAAAGGGTCGTGGACGATTCTTATGATATAGAAATAGGCAGAAAATTGCAGGATACGCTGGTCAGCGACCTTAAAGGCGGTCTTGTGGGAAAGATAAAGAAATTTGCCGTTGTGACGGATTCTATCGTTGTGGATCTCTATGGCAGAGATATTTATGACAGGCTCAACGCCGCAGGTCTGAAAGCCGAGCTTTTTGTGATACCTGAGGGAGAAAAGTCCAAAACCAGGCAGATGAAAGAGTTTGTTGAGGACTCTATGCTTGAAAAAGGCTTTCGCCGTGATTGCTGTGTGGTAGCCGTTGGCGGCGGAGTTGTCACAGACCTGGCAGGGTTTGTTGCAGGAACATTCGGCAGAGGAGTGCCTTTTGTGAATTATGCCACAACGCTCCTTGCGGCGGCTGACGCTTCTGTGGGCGGAAAAACTGCCGTTGATACGCCCCTTGCTACAAATCTTATCGGTCTGTTCAATCAGCCTAAAAAAGTGTATCTGGATATAGACACATGGAAAACTCTGCCTGAAGAACAGCTTTCAAGCGGTCTTGCGGAAACTATCAAGCACGGCTGTCTTGGTGATAAGGAGCTGTTTGAGTATCTTGAAAAGAACGTGGAAAAGGTGCTTGAATGTGACGGTGAAGCCTGCGAGTATATCGCAAAGAAAAACTGCGAAGTCAAGTACAAAGTGGTAATGAAAGACGAGAGAGAGTCGGGTCTGAGAGAGGTGCTTAATCTCGGTCACACTGTCGGCAGAGCTATCGAAACTGTGTCTGACTATAGGCTGTATCATGGTGAATCTGTAGCTATCGGTATGGTGGCACAGGCAAGATTAGGCGAGAAGCTTGGTTTCATATCCCATGAAAATGAACAGCGTGTGGAAAATCTTCTTGAAAGTGCAAAGCTTCCTACAACAATACCTGACTATATTGACAGAAAGGCTCTTGTGAAAAAGCTTTATACAGATAAAAAGGTCCGTGACGGAAAGCTGAGATTTGTTTTCCAAAAAGAAATAGGCGAGATGATGTGCTTCGGTGAAAATCAGTTCGGCAAAGAGATATCCGAGGAGCAGATAGCTGAAATAATCACAGAGATGTAACGGAGGATAGCGATGAATATAACTGTATTTCCGAAAAAACTCAGTGGACAGGTGACAGTTCCGCCCTCAAAAAGTGTTGCACACAGAATGGTGATAGCGGCGGCGCTGTCAAACGGCGTTTCTGAGATAACAAATCTTTATCCCTCGGTGGATATCCTTGCGACTATGAATTGCATGAGGGCGCTTGGGGCGAAAATAGATTTTGACGGCGATAAGGCTGTGATAGAGGGCATAAAGGATATTCCTGAGAGCGCAGTTTTGGATTGCTGTGAGAGCGGCTCAACGCTGAGATTTCTCATACCTGTTGCTTGTGCGCTTGGGGTGGATACTCAGTTCATCGGCAGGGGCAGGCTTCCGCAAAGACCTATCACACCATATCTTGAAGAGTTTCCAAAGCATGGCGTAAGCTTTGAATACAACAACACTATGCCTTTTTCTGTGAACGGCAAGCTCACAGGGGGCAAGTTCTATGTTGATGGTGGAATATCCTCACAGTTTATCACAGGGCTTCTGTTTGCTCTGCCGCTTCTTGAGGAGGACAGTGAGATAATACTCACTTCTCATTTGGAGTCAAAGCCATATGTTGACATAACTCTAGGCACTTTGAGAGAGCATGGCTGTCAGGTTGAGGAAACAGAGAACGGATATTTTGTAAAGGGCGGTCAGCGTTATATGCCTTTCAGCGGCAGAGTTGAGGGGGATTATTCTCAGGCGGCTTTCTTCAAGGTGGCAAATTCTTTGGGCAGTGATATTGATATCGCAGGGCTTTCTGAAAAATCTTTTCAGGGAGATAAAAAAATTGTTGAAATATGCGAGAAAATAGTGTATAATAAAAATGGTGGTTTGCAGCCTTTTGACCTCGACTGTTCGGATATACCCGACCTTGTGCCTGCTCTTACAGTACTTGGAAGCTTCTGCGAGGGAAAAAGCTATATACGAAATGCCGCACGTCTTAGGATAAAGGAGTGCGACAGACTTTCGGCTATCTCACAGTGCCTTAACGCAATTGGCGGAAAGGTAACTGAGCTTGAGGACGGATTGGAGATAGAGGGTGTTGGCTCACTGAATGGCGGAGAAGTTGACAGCTTCAACGACCACAGGATCGCAATGTCAATGGCGGTGGCTGCCACAAGATGTACTTCACCACTGAAGATAAACGGTGCGGAGTGCGTCAGCAAGTCATATCCCGATTTCTTTGAGGTATATGAGAGCATCGGAGGAGAGATAAGCCGTGAGCCTTAACGTGGGCTAGTACAAAAATTTGTACTGATCTGGCGGGTATCTGCCGTTATTTATACAGGCTTTATAAGCTGACAGGAGGAAGTAAAATGTCATCAACATGGAACAACAATATAGGCTTTACCGTTTTCGGTGAGAGCCACGGCCCTGCAATAGGCGTTGTTATGGATAATGTACCGCCGGGGGAGAGCATCGACCTTGACAAGATATATCAATTTATGGCAAGAAGAGCGCCTAAGCAGAACAAGACCTCTACACAGAGAAAAGAAAAGGATATGCCGCAGATAATGTCTGGCTATTTCAACGGCAAGACTACGGGTACTCCTCTTTGTGCGCTTATAGCCAATACAGACCAGCATTCACAGGATTATTCAAATCTTTCAAGGCTTGCAAGACCAGGTCACGCTGATTATACAGGCGCATTGAGATACAGAGGTTTCAATGATGTAAGAGGCGGCGGACATTTTTCAGGCAGACTTACTGCGCCCCTATGCTTTGCAGGAGCAGTGGCAGGTCAGATACTTGAAAAAAGAGGTATCTATGTGGGCGCTCATATCGCAGAGATCCATGGCATAAAGGATAAGGCTTTTGACCCTATAAATACCACTAAGGATATGATAAGGGAAGTTCGTGAGAAAGAGTTCCCGACTATTATCGACGTTCAGGGCAACGAAATGATAAAGGAGATAGATAAGGCAAGAAAGGATAAGGACAGCGTTGGCGGAATTATAGAATGTATCGCTATCAATGTTCCAGCCGGTATCGGCTCGCCTATCTTTGACGGACTTGAAAACTCTATAGCTCAGCTTATTTTCGGTATCCCTGCGGTAAAGGGTCTGGAGTTTGGTGCAGGCTTTAAGGTGGCGGAAATGACAGGCTCGGAGAACAATGACGAGTTCTATGTAAATGATAAGGGTCATGTTGTGACAAAGACAAACAATCACGGCGGAATACTGGGCGGAATAGCTTCTGGTATGCCTATCACACTTAGAGTTGCTTTCAAACCTACTCCGTCAATAGCAAGACCGCAGGCAACTGTGGATTATTCAGCTATGAAAAATGAAACTCTCGAAGTAAAGGGCAGACACGACCCTTGTGTAGTTCCAAGAGCTGTGCCATGTGTTGAGGCGGCTGTTAATATAGCTTTGCTCGATCATATGCTTGAATACCCAAATTTTTAGAGAAATTTCCAAAGGAGGATTGATAGCTTGGTACAAAATCCTGAGGCTCATATATCAGAGAACATGAAGAACATTTCCGACGTGTATGAGGTTCAAATACTTCTGGCTTATTTTCTCGGTCAGATAAATCAGCTTTGTACGCCTAATCAGCTTACTGAGATAGCCACGGGCGAAGGCGTTGTTAATTATTTTGTATATACGGAAGCTGTCAGCAGAATGTTGGAAAACGGCACGCTGGAGCTTGCGGAAATAGAAGGCACGAATTACTATCGGCTCACTGAAAAGGGCATTGAGGGCGCTGAGAAATTCAAAAAACTTGTGCCGAAAAGTTTTAGAGATAAGATATATGCGGCAGGTCTAAGACTGTTCGTCAAGCTTAAAAACGATCGTGACGTAAGCTTTGATATAAAGCCTGCAAAGCGTGGTTATAACGTGCATTGCCGCTGCTGTGACGATGATATGGTGCTTATGGACATAACTCTTTACGCACCTGATCAGGAGCAGGCAAATTATATAAAGTCGAAAATTCAGATGAATCCTACAGATTTCTATTGCAGAGTGGTGGACTATATAATCGAGAACGAGGAATATGTGCCGTCTGCTGCAGAGGAGCAGGGATTGTTCTAAAGAAAGTGGAGCCGTCTGGGCGTATGCTCAGGCGGCTTTTGAAAAAATTTTTATTTTTTTTGTGACATTTCGGGAGAGAAAAAGTATTTATTATTAAGGGGTGATCAAATGGACGTCAATTTGAAAAATACGCCTTCTGAGATAGACAGGCTTATAGATAAATATAAAAGTACCGTTTATGGAATCGCTATAGCACGTCTTGGCTCAAAAGCAGATGCAGACGATGTTTTTCAGGAAGTGTTTCTTGCAGCTTATCGAAAGGGGATAACAGTCAAGGACAATGATGAGGAGAAGTTCTGGCTTATCAGGACTACTCTCAATCAGTGCAAAAAGATAATATTGTCAAGCTGGCGCAGGCGTACAGTTCCCCTTGAAGAAAGAAAGGAAGAGATAAGCTTTTTCAGAAGCCGTGAGGAAAATGATGTTTTCTGCGCTGTAACGGAACTGCCTGAAAAATACAGAATGGTGGTCTATCTTTACTATTTTGAAGAGGTGTCTACTGATGAGATAGCAAAGATAATGAAAGTACGCAGTGGAACGGTGAGAATGCAGCTTACAAGGGCAAGAGAAATGTTGAAAGAAAAGCTGAAAGGAGGATATTTCTATGAATAAGGAATTTTTCAGAGGCATGAAAGAGCAGATAGAGCCTGATGAAGAACAGGTCGAGGAGCTTAAAAATAAGCTCAACAATACTGCGGCGGTAAGCAGGAAACCTATGTGGATAGGCGGAGTATGTGCGGCGGCACTGTGTGTGGCAGTTGGAGCAGGTCTGTTTTTATCCGACAGCAAAACTGATAAAAACAGCATAAAGACAAGCGGCAGTTCATCAGCGCAGTACAATGACAGTTGGTCGCCTGACCTTATAAATAGAAATGGGAACGGCTCTGACGAAAATCAGACAGTAGCTGGTGGCGAAACAGAGGAAAGCATTGTCGACAGTACACATGATTCAAAGATCGACAACGGCAAGACGGACGATACGCCCAATATAAACAACAATACGGGTGGAAATACGCACATAACAGACAATGACCGCATAAGTGACAACAATGGCGGAGTTATTTCAGACAATAGTAATACAGAAAATACAGATAGTAATGCAAACGACAGCAAATCGGAGACCACATCGTCCAAAAATGAAACGGAAGACCCTATAGAGTTCGATGAAAAAGACCCTGTATACCCTGAGATATATGTGCAGGACGAAAGGCTTTTTGATATGACATTAAAGGGCAGGGCATTTGCATTCCCTGCAAAGTATAGTGATGTAGCGGATATGGGTCTTTGGGCGGCAGGTCTAAGTGGTTATTCTGAGAGCGTTGACCCGAAAAATTATGTGATAGCGGAAGATGATATGGAAACTTTTTTCAGTAATGGTGCAACAGGATATTCAGGAAGCATGACAATTGACAATAACACTTATGAGGAAGCGAAAGCAAGCGATTGTGATGTCATGGGATTGTTTTTGGATAACTGTCCTGAGTTTTCTATAGGCGGAATAAAGACTGGATCGACTATAGAGGAAGTGAATAAGACATTCGGTGTTAATTATACTAATGAATGCAGAACGCTTACTGTACATTCTCAGAACGGAGCTTTTACAGACAGCAAGGGTACTTTTACTTTAACAGTTGTATTTGCGTTCGATGACGGGGTAGTTTATAGTGTAGGCGAGTCAAAGATATATTCGACGTTCTTCTGATCGTCAATATTGTGTAAGTTTTGTACTGTTTCTGTGCAAAATAATGAAAATATCTATAAAAAACATAGAAACGGTACAAAACGCTTGACAAAAAGGCATAAAAGTGATAAAATAAACAAGTCGCCTCGAGAGAGCGATAAAGAAAGAAGCGAAACGAAGGT
>NZ_JBDGDD010000051.1:0-11504 GCF_040909065.1 Ruminococcus sp. RTP21359st1_H3_RTP21359_211015 | reverse complement strand
TACGTCCTTTCATCACCATTTTATGGCTACGTTTCTATGAATTCTCGTTTTTTAGATGTGCGTTAAATTCCGATTTGAAGGGCAGTCGCCTAATCACTTATTTACTCTATTATAACAAACCGCCCCGAAAAAGTCAATCGCTTGCAGGGCTGAATCCAGAAAGGAGTGTTCTTTATGAACAACAACCAGCTTGCGGAAGTCGCAAAGATCCTCGGTGTCTCCGAGGACAGCATTTCCGCTATGAACGATGAGATCAAAAACAGTATGACGGCAGTTTTTGAAACTGTTGCTATCAGAAATGACGAGGACAAAAAGATAGTCTTTGAAGCACTGGACGATCTGTGGCAGAAAGGCTCGGTATATATCGGGCTTGATGAGGTTGCAAAATCAACTGGCATTTTGCTTGTGACACTCCGCAGCCTTGATTACGATACGCAGCAGACTATCGTTTATGAGTACATGATGGACAGCTCGCAAACAGAGCGTTTCTATGACCTTGTGAACAAGGCACTTGCAGTTTCAGATCTTGGCAATGTTGCAAAGCTGATCGCTGTTCCGGTGCGTGAGCTGAGGTCACTCCCTCGCCGTATTCAGGAGAATATCTGCGGTGCGTACACAATGGAGTACGATGCCGACAGCACAAACACCGACCTGATCGACCACATCAGGGAGATGATCGCACCGTGACAGAGTTTTCATATATCGCAGGCATAGATATTACTTCTATTGCCAACAAGGAGTTTATCCGCATTGATACGGATAAGGCGCAGGAGATATGCGTAGCACTCGACAAAAGCGGTATTCCTTTTTCAGCCCGATACGGTGAAAACGAAATGGTGCTGACCTATGACGGCAGTTACAAGGAACAGGTCGAGGAGATCATCGCAAAGGCGCAGTCCGGCGATTATGGAGCCTTGCTACGTGAACTGCAAGTCTGCGGAGAGCCTGACGGTTATTATCGTCTCTTAGGAGAAGTTGCAGAGCTATTGAACACAACAATCGGAGCATTGAAAAACCGTCCCGATGAGGTTCGGCTTGCACTCTGCAAGACCTATGTGGATTTTTGGCTCTGCGATACTCCCACGCTTCAGCGTGAGCTTGACCGTGTGATCTCCGTGAACGGCAGAACGATGTCGGATATTCAGGAGCATGAGAAAATCAAGGAAAAAGCGAAAGCTCCTTCTGTCCCTGAACAGAGTGCAGCGGATACAGTTCCGACTTTGAGTGAGCTGTTTGACGATTATTTTCGCCGTAACAGTCATTCGCACTTTTCAAGAGAAAGACATCAACACTTGGCTGAAATCGCTCACCGCAGACAGCAGAGCGAACAGGAGCGTATCATTCAGACCGAAGAAAAAGAAAGGAAGTTCAGACCATGAAGAGGATTATCATCTTCATCAAGCGCAGAAAGTGAGGTAGCCTATGCCCGTACAGGATAATGACGATAAGAGAACCGCCGACCAGCCTGCGGTCGATGCGGAAGAACTGAGGAGAAAGCAGGCTCAGTCTCTGGACCAGCAGCAGGACGAGAACAGCGTTCAGAATCCGGGAAAACTTCTTCCTCTACTTAACGCAAAGGCGGAACATCATCAGAGCCGTATCGACTCTCTTGATGAAAAAATCGCCAATCAAACTGATAAGATCGACCGCAACAAGGCAAATATTGAAGCCCTCAGTGCAAAGGCTGATAAGCTTGAAGATACCAACCGTATGCTGAAAGCTACTATCGGCAATCTGCCGGGTATCGGTGCTGTTATCGCCAATAACGAGAAGCGTATTCAGGCTATCCGTGAGGAGAAGATTCCTGAGCGACAGCAGAAGATCGACCAAGCGTGGAAGAAGATCGACAAATTTACCGCAAAGCGTGACCGTATAGAACACAAGCTCAATCGTGTGATTGCTCTGAATGACACGATCAAGAGCTTTTCTATCGGCTTTAATAAGGAACGCCGTGAAGCCTTTGCCGATGCTTTGACACGGCTGAACGGTGCGACTGTTGATTGCCTGAGCGATAAGAAAGCAACACTTGAAGCGAAAAAGCAGAGAATCCTTGATACCTATAATGATCCTGCAACAAGTGTTGTTGACAAGTATAATCTCTCCGAACAGCTCAAAGATGTGAATGAGCGTATTTCAGAACTTGATGATAAGATCATGAAGCTCGCCCGTCCTGAAACGCACTATGAGGAGCAGACCAACGATCAGCTTGATGCTTCTATGAAGCTGACCGGAGATAAGCTCGGTGAAATGGTTCAGAAAGGCACTATGGATATGCCGACACTTGCTGAGACTGCTGTTCAGGCGGCGCAGGAGGTCGAAACTCTTGACCGTTCTAAGGTCGCTGAACTTGCAGATCAGTTCAATATTCAGCCCCTTGTCAATGTGGAGATGCAGCTTGAAGATGATTACAACATGATCGACGGTATCATCAACAACGGCTCTAAAGCGGACATAGACAAGGCAAAGGCAGAGCTTTCTGAGGGTATTAAGTCTATGGAGAGCCTTGCAGAAAACCCCTTTGTTCCGCCGGAAATGAGGGATAACGCTGTTGAGGAGCTTGCAAAAATGAAAAGTCAGCTTGAGCTTCTCAATATGCACGAAGAAGTCGAGGTAGATAGCTGGCTGTCGGATATGCTTGATAAGGGTGATGCCGTTTTTACAGATGACGGCGGTTTCAAGGTGAACCCTGATTATTACAAGGAATTGCCCCGAAATGACCGTCATGTGGAGACCATGACAGAGGTTCAGGCGGCAGAGGTCATGTCGGCTCTAATGTCGGCAGGAGTAAAGTTCTCCGCTGCTACTAAGTGCGAGGATAAGGTCGGCATTACCGTTTCCAAGCAGGACGTTCCTGTGCTGAATGATGTGATGTATGCTTCTATCAGAAAGATCGCACATACCGAAGCTGCAAAGGAGAACGCCGGTAAGGGTGAGAAAGGCAGGTATGAGACTGTCAATCCCGAATACTATGCTTCTCTTTCCAAAGAGCAGAGACACACCCGTGTTGAGCCGATTGATACCGCAAGGAAAATTGCAGGAGAACTGCAAAAACAGAATACCCCTTATTCTGCGGTAGTACGCAAGAATGATACGGTAGCAATTACCGTTTCTAAGGAAAACGCTCAGGCATATAAGCAGATCGAGAGTGATGTCAAGGGTGAAAGAGCCGTTGAGCTTGTAAATTCTGAGCTTTTCAAGGCACTCCCGAAACAGGAGCGTTTCACTCGTCGTATGGACGAGGGGCAGGCTCGTAAGAAGTCGGCAGAGCTGACAGCTAAGGGCGTGGAGCATTCTGCGGTGTTCGGCGGAGAGAAATCTGCGGTCACGGTCGCAAAGAAGGATTCTAAAAGAGCTTTCTTTTCCCGTGGCAAAATGCAGAGAGATGCCCAGCGTATCAGCGGTCGAGGACAGCAGAAACCTCAGCAGAGACAGCAGACACCCAAAAAGAGAAATAATCAGGGGTTGGAATAATAGATGAGAATTACTGACGAACAGAAAGAAAAGGCGAACCTCGTCAATCTTCCTAAGTTTCTCATGTCTCACGGCTTTGACCTGAAAAAAGTCGGCAGAGAGTATGTGTGGAAGGATCACGATAGCCTGCACATCAAGGATAACGGTCCGGGTGAGCGTGGTCAATGGTTCAGGTTCAGAGAAAACAAGGGCGGCGACAATATCGGCTTTCTCCGTGAATACATGGATATGTCCTTTATAGATGCAGTTGAAGCTCTGACCGGTGAACACATTGACCGCACCTATACTCCGTCCCGCACATACGAATCGAAACCTGTTCAGCAAACGGCAAGGGAGCTTTCCCTTGCCGAAGCTGATAATAGCAGGCGCGTGTTTGCATATCTGTGCAAGACCAGAGGGCTTGACTATGATATGCTTTCCGCACTTGTGAAGAAAGGCACTATCTCTCAGGAAGAAAAGACAGGCAATGTGCTTTTCAAATATTTCGGTACAGACGGAAAAGTCATTGGTGCTGAAAAGGTCGGCACATCAACGGAGCATAAATTCAAAGGCATTGCAACAAGTTCGGCTGGCGGTCACGGCTTTGAGGTAGTACGCGGCACGGGCGAAAAGGCTTTTTTCTTTGAGTCGGCAATAGATATGCTCTCCTATCTGCAAATGCACGATCAGGAGCTTGATAATTGCAGGCTTGTTTCCATGATGGGCGTGAAGCCTAATATCGTTCTTGACACGATGCTCCGTCATAATATCTCCCCTGAGAATGTATTTTTATGCTCCGATAACGATACCGCAGGCAATGATTTTGCCCAGCGTTTGCAGGAGCAGTATCCTGACATGAAGCGTGTTATCACTCCCGATACATATAAAGACTGGAATGATATGCTTCGTGGTATCCCAAAAGCAGTAGAACATGAGACTGACAAAAAGGAGGTTCAGCAGACAGATATGCAAAGATACGGCAACGAAATGTGGCACAAGGCAACAGATAACAGAGACAAGAGCCTTGTGACGATTCAGACTGCGGATTTTGAAAGATTGCAGGAACAGCTTGATGATTCGGGCATTAACTACTATGCCTATGCCCGTGATAATTCCGTCATTATGGCGATCAATGATAAAGATGTGGAGTGGTTCAGGCAGATTGCAGGCACTCCCGATCTTCTACCGAACAAATCAAACAGACCATATTCTCCGCCCGAAAAAAACATCTTCGGTTCAACAGAGTATCGTTATATCCCGCAGAAGGAGTACCTCTCCGCTGACCGTGATTTAGTCCTGAAAATGGCTGAGATCATGGCAAAGCGTGGTATGCAGTTTTCGGGCAGAGTCTATCCGTCCGGTAAGGGTACGCTGACGGTTTCTCACGCTGACCTCTTTGCAGTCCGCAACATCAGGGACGAAGTTGTGAATATGCGTAAGCAGTTCGCAAGTCCCGATAAGGCGCAGGAAGTCGGCAACCGTGACTATCGTGCGAACCGTGATACTCATTATTATATGAGCAAACTCACACCTGAGCAGTTCAAGGAAGTCAAGCCGTTTTTGGAGACAAGCGTGAGCTATCATGCTGTTGTCCGTGACGGCAAGGTCGCTTTTGCGGTGGATAAAGAGAACGCTCCTGCATTTCACAGGGCTTTGGAGAACGCTGTCCGTGAGACGAATATGCTCCGCAAAATGGCTGACCTCGGACTGCCTATGGAGCAGAATATCGCTCTTTCGCCCGTAGTTCATCGTCTTGCCGTTGAGGATATGCAGCTTGACCTTGCTGATTTCTTTGACAGCAGATACGATGAAGCACAGTTCGGTGAAATGCTCTCTCTTGTTAATGCGTATCTGTCACAAGCTCTTTCGGAGCGTTACGGCGAACACTCCAAGCTCCATGATATGCTTGAAGCAAAGTCGAGTTTTGATCGCAGTATTGAGCTTTCTGACTTCTTTTCTCAGCACGATTTCTCCGATGGACAAAGGGCGGCTATTACCGCTATGTTTGTCGGTGATGTGACGAGAGGTCAGATCGACAGCATTGACGAGACTTTCACGGCTGAGGATATTCAGGCGTATGACGAGATTCTGCATAACGCTTTGCAGGAATCCGATGTAGCTGACTTTCTGACTGCCCATAAGCAGGCAGTTATTGACCGTGAGAATGCAAGCAGAGTTCTGACTGAGGAAGAAGTGCTGTTCCCGAAGGCTGACCTTGCGAAATTCCTTGCGTAGCGCACTCTTTCTTCTGATGAGTGGGAGGATATGGCGTATCCGCTGTTTGACAGCGGTTATCTTGATAAGCATAAGCCCAGCGATAAGGCGGCTTTCGGTTATCATCTTTCCGAGCCAGCGCTTTATGACCTTGCCCAGCGTTACCATGACGGTGAGGATATTCGCCGTGAGCTTGCTCTCGGACTTTTAGAGGGCAGTGGGGCCGCAGATATTGAGTTTATCTTTGAACAGGGTGAGATCTCAGACCGTACCTATTATTATGCTGAAAACCTCCGCCACTCCCTGCATACGGAGAGGACTGAGGACGGTTTCAAGTGCAGTTTCAGCGGTATGGAGCGTTTCGTTTCCTTTGAGGAGATCGGACAGGCTTTCATTGACCGCACCCATGAGGAGTTCAATGATCTTGCTTTCTGGTGGGTTCGTGATGATATGCTCGATGCTATCCCCGATATTTCCGATGAAAATATCTCTGACCTTCTGACAGCGTTTGACGGTGCAGCTCTGCACGGTTGGGAGAACGGCGATAATATCCCGAAGCTCAACCGTATTAAAAAGGCACTCTATGATATTCTCGGTGATGAAGCGCAGACCGAAAAGGCTTTTGCGATCATCGCAAAGGAAAAGTATCATGTGAGCTTTGATGCAGAAACACCCGAAAAGAAGCCGGATAGTCTCTCTTTCCATTTCGGCAAGGATAAGGGTGATGAATGGGTTAGCGAAAGTGACATCGTTCACGATTTTGCCCTTGCACACCCCGATTGCAGTTTTGCTCTCGGCAATGCTGTCCTTGAATACCTCGATGAGAAACAGCACTCGGAGCGTAATATCCCTGAGCTGAAAGCAGGCTGGTATAAAAAGACCGATTTCAGCATTACCGCTGTTATCAATGGCGAGGAGTTCAATTATGACGGACGCTTTGACATTGGTGACGGCAAAGGCACGGGCGGCGGATCGCTAATCGACCATATCCGCACATATAATGAGGGTATCCTCGGCTATACACAGCACCCGTTCAATCAGCCGGAGTATAAGGAAAGAGCACAGAGAATGCTTGACATTTTCGTTCCTTTCCTTGAAGCTCACTCTGAGCTGACCGCTGAGGAACAGCGTATCTTCGATGATTTCAAGGCACATCACCCGATCCGCACCTATGATGATGTGGAAAAGGCACAGGGTAAGTTTCAGATCTATCAGCTCCCAGGCGGTGAGAAGTATCACGGTGTCCGCTTTGAGGATATGGAACAGCTCAAAAAGAACGGCGTACAGCTCAATCACGATGATTATGAGCTTGTCTATGAGGGTGAAGTCGGAGAGTTCAGGGGCAATGCAACTCTTGAAGCACTCTATACGCAGTTTAACACCAAACAACCCGAAGATTTCAGAGGTCATTCTTTGTCTGTTTCCGATGTTATTGTCATTTCAGTTGACGGCAAGGATACTGCATATTTCTGTGACAGCTTTGGCTTTACGGAAATGCCTGAGTTCTTCCGTGAAAAGGAGCTTGTGCAGGAGAAGCCCGAAACTGCAAAGGTGTCCGATCTTGCGGTCGGTGATATTATAATGTATGACGGCGCTCGTCGTGAGGTTGAGGAGATCAGCACTGACCGTATCAAGATGAAAGACCTTGACGCTCCCGATTACGGCGGTATTCTGCTCGGCACTTCCGATGTGCTTGCGTATGACGGCTGGCAGCAGGATATGGAGGAAAAGGGCTTTGAGATCATCTCAAAGGCTGAAAAGCCTGCGGTCGAAGCTCCTGAACAGGCAGAGCCGGAGGATAAAGGACCAGTCTCTCTGCGAAAAGTCGGTGACTTTTACGAGATGTACGGCAAAAATGCGGAGGTCGGTGCAGAAGTCCTCGGACTGCGTATGCTCTCCAAAAATGGGCAGCCTATGGTTGGTTTTCCCGATCATGTCAAGGACGAATACTCCGCAAAGCTCCGTGAAGCAGGATATACCGTTCTGATCGAACAGGCTTTTGAGCTGAACCCTCCGAAGCGTGAAGCCGAAAAGCTCCAGACCTTACAGCAGGTCGTTGACAAGTTCTTCGGAACAGACTGCGAATCTGCGGAAACAGAGCGTGGTACATGGAAACTGGCTATCGCTGACGGTGATAAGGTCGGTGAACTGTTTTACGGCGGCGAACCTGTCTGCGGTATCTATAACCGTGGCGATAAAATGGAGATCGAGCCGTACCGTGAGCTGACAACATTTCCTGCACTCCTGCGTACAGCGATGCTTAAACATAATCCCGACAAGTCCGTGGAGATCATGGACTTCCAGCGTACTTTTGAAACTCCGCTTGATAAGGCAAAATGGCTTATCAATGATTTTTGCGAAGCGGAATACCGTGAAGGTGCTGATTTTGATGATCTGCACAATGTCGGTCTTGCGTTTACCACACTGACGGACGATGAGCTGCCCATTCAGGTGACGGCTGACCTTATCGACTTCAAGATCACTCACGAATTTGACGGCGAGGTATTCGATACAGAGCAGTTTGATAGTATCGAGGATATGATCGAGAACGGTCTGACTGACCTTGATTTCAGTGACCTCGTTTCCGTTCCTGATGAAGTGATCGAGCGTCACACAGGCAAGGACGAACAGACGGTTGAGCTTATGAGCGATGCCGCCGATGTTTCCGATACTTCTTCTCCTGCGGAAGATGTGCCGTCTGTTACGCTAAAATACAAGGGCGATGCCGAGAGCCTTGACGAGATCAAGGACAAGGCACTTTCCCTCGGTGCTACGGTTATCGTAGACAATGCTGAGGGTGTTATCTCTATCGACACCTATGCAGACCACAAGGCAGAGCTTGACGGACTTGCCTATGAGCTGGGTGTTATGGCGGTCGATGATGTTCCTGCGGTGGAAACTCCAACTGCGGAGACTGAGGACATTGACCGTCCTCTCTTTACGGACGCAGCAGTCATTGACGAAATTCAGCGTAACGAAAATGCCGATGTTCCGTTTTGGGAAATGCCCGAAGCACAGGGCGAACAGCTCTCTTTGTTCGGTGATTCCGAACCGCTGACCGCTTCTAAGCCTGCGCCCGAAAAGCCAAAGTCTGAGTTTGCCAAAGGTCCGGTGGTGGACGGTGTTCAGGTCTATGAAGCATTGGCCGCTGAGATCGACCGTGGTACAGGCTTTGTTCACGGTAAGCTCCGTGTGCAGGACTTCTATGAGGAACAGCACCCGACTGTACAGCAGTTAGCCGATTTTCTGAAAAAGGAGTACGGCACGGGCGGTCATAGCGGTGAGGGGAAAATCTCGCTCGTCGATTATGACAGCAAGGGGCTGACGTTCTCCTTTGAGAATGGCGAGAAATTCCGTCATTCGTGGTATAATGTTGCGACAATGACCGAATCACGGCTCAGGGACGATACATACCTTTCTGCCGAACAGAAAGCAGAGAGGGCGGCGCTCAAAGCAGAGCAGTCCGCTGAGAAACAGTCTCCCCATACCGTCGAGGTTGGAGACCGATTTAGTCACAAAATTACTGGCGAGGTTTCTGAGGTTATTTCGCTGACAGGTGCGCTGCCGTTCTATACGGACGATTGCACAGTTCAGCGTGACGGCGGCGGCTTTGCTATCACGGAGAATATCTCCTATGATAAGCTCCTTAACAGCGGTCTTTATGAATATATCGGCAAGGCTGAACCTGAAAAAGCGCAGTCTGCACCTGTGAAGTCTAAGCCAGCGGTTAATCCTGAAGCGGAAAAGCCTGAGATTCCGACGGTCAAGAATCTCTCTCAGCTCAAAAAGGCTATCAAGCCGGGAATGATGTTTGAGATCACCGATCATCTCCGTCCTGAGTGTATCGGAGAACGCAGAATCGTCACGGGTGTAAGCACCGTTGATTTTACTTCCAGAAAACTCGATGAAAACGGTGAACCTATGGGCAAAGACCTTCACATGGATTTCGACCGTGCGAAAAACTGGGCTTTTGATGGCGGTGAGCTGACTTCTCGGCTCGACAACGGCGATATGCTGATGAGCTTTCATTTCATTGATAGTCTGGAGCGTGAGCAGACAGTTCATGTTGATAAAGAGCATGAGCTTGCACCCGAAAAGACTGCTCCTGAGCTTTCTGTCGGTGACTATCTTGAATACAGGGGCAAGGAGTACAAGGTCGAAAGCCTTGATATGGATGGATTTATCACGCTGACTGATACGGCGCTTGAAGATGCGCCGAGACTTATCTCCCGTGTGACCTTCCTTACTGATGAGTTTATCCGCAGTGGTGAATATATGGTTATTACGCCTGAAAAGGGTGAGGTCGAAGCTCCTGCACCGGATAAGGGCGATAATTTCACTATTACCGATGATACCCTCGGTGAGGGCGGTGCTAAGACGAAATTCCGTGCAAATGTCGATGCGATCAGAACGCTGAAAACACTTGAAGCGGAAAAGCGTCCTGCAACGGCTGAGGAAAAGGAAACCTTGTCGAAATATGTCGGTTGGGGTGCTTTGGCTAAGGCTTTTGATAAGAATGACGAGAAGTGGGCCGCAGAGTATAAGGAGCTTTCCGAGCTGCTGACTCCACAGGAATATGCTCAGGCACGTTCAACGGTAAATGATGCATTTTATACAAGCCCCACGGTTATAGACGGCATCTACGAAGCTCTCGCCAATTTCGGCTTTGAGGGCGGCAACGTATTAGAGCCTGCAATGGGTATCGGAAACTTTTTCGGACGTATGCCCGAAGATATGCAGGCACACTCTCAGCTCTACGGCGTTGAGATCGACAGCTTATCGGGCAGAATCGCTCAGGCACTCTATCCCGATGCGGATATTGCGATTCAGGGCTTTGAAAAGAACCGTTTTCAGAACGGAAGCTTTGATGTAGCTGTCGGTAATGTTCCGTTCGGTGAGCTTGGTTTCCGTGATACTGTCCATGATACTACCAAACTTCATGACTATTTTTTTGCAGAAGCTCTCTCAAAGCTCAAAGACGGCGGTATCATGGCATTCGTGACCTCGGCAGGCACACTTGACAAGCGAGACGAGACTACAAGGCAGATGTTGGCTGACAAGGCTGACTTCATCGGTGCAATCAGACTTCCGGGCGGTAAAAACGGAGCTTTCAAGGATAATGCAGGCACGGAAGTCACCACGGATATTATCTTTTTGAAGAAGCATGAAGGCAAGTCACTTGCCGAAATGTCCGATATTCCCGATTGGGTACACATCGGTGAAACTGCTGACGGTCTGCCAATAAACAAGTATTTTGAACAGCACCCCGATATGGTGCTTGGCACTGTGGTCGAGGGCAACAAGCTCTACGGCAGCGGTACAATGGTTGTCGCCGAGGACGGCTTTGACCTGAAATCGGCACTTCATGAAGCTGTCGGAAAGCTCTCGGCGGAGATCAGTCATGAGCGTGGCAGAGATGTGTATGCTAAGACCGCTGACGGCGTTCAGGTTCAGATTCCGTCTAATCTGCGTAATTACAGCTTTTTTATGTCTGACGATCAAGTTTTCTTCAAGAAAAATAACGCCGCCTGCGAGTTCCGTTTCGATAAGGGAACAGCGCAGCACAAGCGTTTTAAGGCGTTTATTGAGCTTCGTGACCTCACCCGTGAGCTGATCGAAGCGATGGAGCTTGACAAGCCCGATGCTGTCATTAAAGACTTACAGGCAAAGCTGAATGTGGCATACGATGATTTTTATAAGAAGTTCGGGCTTATCCACTCTCAGACCAACAAGCGTTACTTTGCGGAAGATGTTTCGTATAATCTTGTCGCAGGACTGGAAAAGAGCTATGATAAGACAAAGCTCCTTGAAAAGTCCGATATTTTCACAAAGCGGACTAT
>NZ_JBDGDD010000050.1:0-12482 GCF_040909065.1 Ruminococcus sp. RTP21359st1_H3_RTP21359_211015 | reverse complement strand
TGTGAACCATTTGTCAAACTTGTAAAGAATGCTATTGATTGGGTTTAATAGCATTAATAGAGCGTCAAATTCCAGTTGATATTTCACATATTTTAGGAAATTTAATAACTGTTATATTTGATTATCAAATTCTTCGCAAACCCTTGAAAATACTAAGTTTGTAGCAAGTGAACTTTCCCTTACTCTTTCCCTTGTGTTACATTTTCCCATTGCTTTTCATGAACCTTAATATGGGAAAAATTAAGGGAAAGAAAATTTCATAACACAATATAACATATAACAATAACGACATGGTGAACTGATTGAAATGTTTTCGATATTTAACTCTGTAACTGATTATCAAAAGAAAATGGAGATAAGATACGATGAGAACAATTTATGCAGAATATAATATAAACCACGATAGTATTGATGTTTACACAAGTGCTGGATATATGCTTCGCATTGATTGCTGGGAAGCTGAAAAAAATTTAAAAACCACATATGGATCAGAATGTGCGCTTACTTCATTGGCTGTGGATGAGCCTTTGGAATATGCAAGATTATATCTTGATGGCAATTTACAGATGTGGGTGGATACAGAAGATTCATTAGAACTTTATTAAGCAAGAAGTGAGATAGTGTTGTAGGGAGTTTCCTGTAGTTAAAGATACCACACCCGATATGATGAACCCACGCTTCTACACTACCAGCTATGATAAAAGAAAGGACAGCAATTTGACACTGCTGTCCTTTCTTTTATAAAATTGCAGTACACAGAAAAAAGCTGTAAAATGAAAAATATATTTGTCCTTGTAACAATTCTCGGACATTTGCCTGTTATACTATCTGCAAAAAGAAAAGGAAGTGATAATATGAAGCATATTTTAATTGTCGAAGATGATAATCTTTTGAATAAAACGCTTACTTATAATTTGGAATTGGACGGTTACACAATAACTTCTGTTCTGAATGCAAGGACAGCCGCTGAATCATTAAAAACAAACATTTTTGATTTGGTATTGCTGGATATAAATTTACCAGACGGAAATGGTTATGACCTATGCCGTCTTATCAAGCCAGAGCATCCTGATACAGTAGTTATATTTCTAACTGCCAACGATCAGGAAAGCAATCAGATACGGGGATATGAAGCTGGTGCAGTGGATTATATCACGAAACCTTTTTCGATTAGTGCTTTGCAGCGAAAAATCAAAGCCATGTTCGCTATGTTGGAGCATCACAAACCAGCTAAGGATATTTACGAGGATGGTAGCTTGTTTCTGGATTTTTCGGAACAATTTGCAAGTTTGAACGGGAAACCATTAGCACTTTCTGCGATGGAATATAAAATGTTGAACCTATTTCTTAAAAATCCGAAGCAGGTACTTACTCGCCAACAATTTTTAGAAAAACTGTGGGATGTTGATGAAAAATATGTAGATGAACATACCCTTACTACTTCTATCAGCCGTATTCGCAGTAAGATTGAAGCGGATGGCGACACATATATCAAAACGGTTTATGGTATGGGGTATCAATGGACAGGAGGCGAAAAGAAATGAATCTGAATAACCTTTCTGCTAAGAAAATTTGTAGACTGGTTAGTGCTGGCATGGTTTTCTCTATGCTGGTAATTACCGGTATTTTCGGCGGTATAATGCAGGATATACGAATTTTTATAGTGGGTGGAACATTGACACTCTGTGCGTTTTTCTGGATTTGGCTATTGGTGCTGATTTTTGGAAAACGCCTTTCTCATTTTACTTCTAATTTGTGCCGGACGCTGGACAACATGATTGATGGAAACGAGGAATTACAAAAGTCAAATGATAGTGAAACTCTTTTTGCCCGTATCAACCACCGCTTAATTCGGTTGTATGAGATTATGCAGAAAAACCGGCACAAGGTAGACATGGAACGACAGGAGCTTCAAATGCTGATTTCTGATATTTCACATCAAGTTAAAACGCCTGTCAGCAATTTGCAAATGGTAACGGACACACTTTTAACAAAGCCTGTTTCAGAAGAAGAACGGATGGACTTTTTACAAGGCATACGTAGTCAGACTGATAAACTGGATTTTCTGTTCCAAGCACTGGTTAAAACGTCCCGGTTGGAAACCGGAGCAATACGATTAGAAAAGAAAGACAGCAGCTTATTCCATACGCTTGCACAAGCCATGAGCAGTATTGTATATGCCGCAGAGAAAAAAGAAATTGCTGTATCCGTGGATTGCCCGGAAAATTTGATAATCTCCCATGACAGCAAGTGGACAAGCGAAGCCCTTTTCAATCTGCTGGACAATGCAGTAAAATACACTCCGTCAGGTGGAAAGATTTCTGTATCAGTGGTTCAGTGGGAAATGTACGTAGAGGTCAAAGTGACCGACACCGGCAAGGGCATTTCAGAAAGCAATCAGGCTGCCATCTTCCGGCGCTTCTATCGTGAGGAAGAAGTACACGATCAACAGGGTGTGGGAATAGGTTTGTATTTGGCTCGTGAGATTGTAACAAGGCAAGGGGGCTATATCAAGGTTGTTTCAGAGCTGAGGCAAGGCTCAGAATTTTCTATTATGCTTCCTGTAAGGTAAGATATAACCACTTTTTTTGAAATGTCCGAGCGTTGTAACATTTCACTCTGATTTTCGATAAAAATTTTTTCTATCTCGGACATTTGTGTAACATTTGTGGTTTACAATGGCTTTATCAACAGATAGAAAGCCTTGAAAGGAGCATTTGAATATGAGCATTTTACAAACAATCGACTTAAAGAAGTATTACGGCACAGAACCAAATATTACTCGTGCCCTTAATGGTGTAAATTTTACTGTGGAACAGGGAGAATTTGTTGCCGTAGTTGGAACTTCCGGCAGCGGTAAGTCTACATTGCTTCACATGATGGGAGGACTTGATACCCCCACTTCCGGCAGCGTGATTGTACGGGGAGAAGAACTCGCAAAAAAGAATGATGATGAATTGACAATTTTCCGCCGTCGTAACATCGGATTTATCTTCCAAAATTATAATCTGGTTCCGATTTTGAATGTATATGAAAATATCGTCCTGCCTGTGGAACTGGATGGCGATACAGTAGACCAGAAATTTATGGACGAAGTTGTGTATATGTTGGCTTTAGAAGATAAACTGGAAAATATGCCGAACAATCTTTCAGGCGGTCAACAGCAACGTGTAGCGATTGCACGAGCTTTAATTACGAAGCCTGCGATTATCCTTGCTGATGAACCGACCGGAAATCTTGATAGCAAGACCAGTGCAGATGTGTTAGGGCTTTTGAAGCATACCAGCGGAGAATTTAATCAGACCATTGTAATGATTACTCACAACAACGAGATCGCTCAACTCGCAGACCGCATTGTACGGATTGAAGATGGTAAAATTGTTGGCTAAAGGAGGTGGGAATTATGAATTATCCTTTTGAAAATGATACCAGTGCAGTAATTAAAAAATTAGCACGAAAAAGTGTGCGTTTTGATAAGAAGAAAAACTTATTTTGCCTTTCGGCAATTATTGTAGCCGTTGCTATGATAATGATGTCGTTGCTCACAGTGCAAAATATCATTTATCAAAATCAGAAAGAAATCGAAGGATTACATCAAGGGATTTTCTTTGACATTACGCAGGACAGTAAAGAAAAGTTGTTAGCAAACGAAGAAGTAAAAAGTGTAGGACTTTCCTGTAATATCAAAACAGTGAAAGAAAATTCTAAAGAACTGTCTCTGATTTATTATGATGATGACATGCTTAGTTTGATTCCTGCCTTTGACGGAAAATATCCAGAGAAAGCAAGTGAAATTGCTGTTACAGATGCCTTTTTTGCCAGTGAAAATAAGTCTCCGGAAATCAACGCCATAGTTCAGTTGAATCTGGATGGTACTTTGAAGAATTATACTATTGTTGGTATTTATCATGATAAAACTTCTACCGCTTATCCTGTTTTTGTTTCACTTGAAAAATGCCGGGAATTACGTGGAAATAACCTGCTTAATGGATATGTTTGGCTTGAAAATGCAGATACCCTTACAAAAGACGAAGCAACAGAAATATTATCTCAAATTTCAGAGGAGACTGGACTGAATAATTGGACAGTCAGCAGTTACTATGATTATGTAAATACAACTTTGTCCTTCAGTAATTATGCGGTATATGGTGTAGTTGCTGCCATTTTGTTTTTAGCTGCCGCACTTGTAATTTACAGCATTTTCTATATTTCGGTTGGACAAAAAGTTGCTGAGTTCGGACAGCTTCGGACAATAGGGGCAAGTAAAAAGCAAATTTATAAAATAGTTCTTAAACAGGGTTATATGCTTGCAGTTCCGGGGATTTTAATTGGTAGTATCATGGGAACGATCATCAGCTATTGTCTGCAATCAAAAGGCTGGTCAGTATTTGCATTTATTGTTTCTCTATGTGGCGCATGCCTTTTTGGAATACTGCTTGTTTATATTAGTGTTCGTAAACCAGCAAAAATTGCAGCGAATACTTCTCCAATTTCCGCCCTGAAAAATCCAGTGGGAATTGTAAATTACCGCACTCACAAAAGACATCGTATTACGCCTGTATATTTAGCGAAAATCAGCTTTTCCAGAAACAGAAAAAAATCTCTATTGACCATTTTATCATTGGGACTGTGCGGAGTTATATTTTTCCTTGCAGCAAGTTATCAGAGTTCTTTTAATGCCGAGAGTATGGCTCGTTATTGGGATATGAAGTACGGAGATTTCAAAATCAGCATTGATTTAGAAAACGAAAGTGAAAATTTGGATGCTCTCTTGCAGAAAGAATATTTTTCTGATTATGTAAAGCGTGTTGGAGATATAGAGGGAGTTAGCAATATATTTACTTATGCTACCGTACCAGTTGATTTCTCAACAGACAATGATATTTCAGATAGCACCTTGATGCTCGGCTATAATGAAAAGGATTTGGCGTCGCTAAATGCAGCGGTTTTGTCTGGAAATATTACTGATGATACAGAATTAGTTGTAAGTGATCCCGAACGTATTTATGATGTTTACCATTGGAAACCTCAAATTGGGGATACTGTGACCTTTAATTTCAAAAATCATAGTGGTAAAACAATAACAAAAGCATTCAAAATTGGTGCAATCACTTCCAGCAATGATGGAATGGGTGGCTATATTTTCAGAATGCCGGAAAATATGCTCAAAGAACTTGCAGGTTATGACTGTACATACGCAATCGAAATACAAGCAGAAGCTGAATATCAGGAGATAATCGAGCAAGAACTCAAATTACTCGTTTCTGACAATAGGGATGTTCGCTTACAAACCCTTCAAGATTTTATTGTAGAACACCAATCAGACAATCGTGCAGGTTTTACATTAGCTTATGCGATTGCAGCCATCTTGTGGATATTTGCGGTCATCAATCAAATCAATCTTACTGTGACAAATCTTTTATCACAGAAACAGGAAATGGGCACACTAAAATCTATTGGTATGACAAATAAGCAGTTGAAGCAAGCATTTATGATGGAAGGTCTTTTTACTACTTTGATTGCATTGCTTATAACTGCTGTTGTTGGAATCCCCGGCGGATATGCAATCGGTATATTTTTGAAAAATGCAGGCATGTCTACGGGATTTGTATTTCCGGTTGTTGCTTTTACTCTTTTTGCTGTTGCTATGTTTATGCTTGAAAGTTTGATGACAATATTGCTTATTCATTCATGGAAGAAGCAATCTGTTATTGCAATAATGCGAAATTGATGATAGAAAGCTTTTCATATCTCGGTCAGCTCCACAATTACATTACTCTGCTGATACAGCCAGTCCGTAAATTCTTTCGGGCTGGCTGTTCCTGTTTTTACAGCCTTTTTTCTCTGTAATACTTCTTTTCATACAGTAAATTTTCACTAGGCTGGTATGGAGTAATTTTACTGTCTATACAGTAAGTTGAAAATACTAATATGGTCTTTTTTCTAACCAAACTTTAAGATAACATCTAATTCCAACATATGCGCCCTGCGAAAGTACGAAAAGCAATAGAAGATTTACTGACAGTACTTTTTTGATTGATTCTCCAAAATAAATGACAATAGCAACACTTGTCAGTATCATTAGTAGAGTAATAACATCCCAACAGTTTTTCTTATATAATTCTATAACCTTTATTTCTATCAGTATCGCCAGCATCCCTGTTCCTGCCATACATATTCCTACAATCAATATTAGCAATAACCAATATACCATTCCGGCTATAAAAGCATTTGGAATTTTTGTACTAATCTGTGCCGCAGAATGCCCGGCATCAATCGTCCATCCGACAAAGGTTTGTATGAATGATGCTAAATCATTGAAGAATGATTTACAATCGACAAGGAACATATCTGACTGTACTGCCTGAAAAAGAGTGGTTGTCAACGAATACCATGCAAGAAGGAACAAGGTTGTTTGGAACATTACCGTTTTTGCTTTATACTGTCCTGCAAGTCGCTCTTTTTGTGTTTCGTATTTTGCTTTTGCATTCTGATAGGCTGTCCGGTTACAGGCTTCACATTTTTCATAGAGTACCGGCTTTTCTACCGGTATTTCTACGATTTTCTGATGTGTCCGGGCATAATCCCGTTCCTGTGTTAAATAGCATATTTTATCTTGACATTCCTCTATCATGACGTTTGCGCTTCGCAACTTCTCTTTCTCGATCCGCAATGCTCTGTCTGCCAGCTTCAAGTCGTTCTTTAATGCTTGAATATTCCCGGCTCTGTTCTCTTTGTTTAATTTCTCGTTCAAGGTCAGAGATTCGCTGAGCTGCGTCTTCAGTTCCACGATAAGCTGTTCTTTCTGTTCTAGTTCTTCTTGTATCTCCTCGGTCAAGAGCAGAAGTTCTTCCAACTGTTCGGCGTTCTTTGATTCTCTGGATTCGTTCATCTATATCACGTCCTTTCTCTATCTGCTGTTCCAGTTCAGCAATTCGGTGTTCTGTTTCAGTAATAAACTGTTTTCGCTGTTCAGCTTCTGTGCCAATTTCTGCCATTGCTGATTTTCGTTTTCCAAAAGCTCTATCTTCGTTTTCTGTTCTTCCATCTTGGAAAGCAGTTCCTCGGTATTTGGCAAAATGTTGAGCAGCTCGGATAACTCGTTGTTTAATTTTTGTAATTTCTGATTCTGTTTTTGCATAAGAGAGAGTTGAGTGTCCCGGTTCTGCATTTCCAGAATCATTTCTGCCATTAGGTTCTGCTGTTCTTCGATTTGACCAATCATGGATTCCATTAAGGGTATAATTTCCCGGCTTTCTTCTAATGTCATTTAATCGCTCCTTCCATAATGATAATGCACCCGATACTTTCCCAAAGGTGTTTAGTATCTTTTGCAATAACGTGTTTTGTTGTTTTATGATTTGATTTTCCGCTACTTTCCACGAGCCTTTTATTTCCTGCCCGGCAAAAAACTTTTGTTCAATCTTTCTTGCGTCAGCTCCTTCATGGATGGTAGGAATCTGGAGTTTTCCCTGCTTTTCATAAGAACGATGATCAACTTGATTATGCAAAGGCAGATGTTCATTACATACCTTTGCCCATTCACTCCGCCACAGTTTACAATTTTTTGGATTGTTCCATCCAGTAGCATCGGTCAGCACCCGTTTCCATTGCAGGCGGTTTCTTGCTCCAATCTTCTGAATTCCGTTTTCGTCTAATACAGGGATACGGATTCCATGACGGTCAGGGTTTTTCTTATCCTGCCACCAGTTCGGATGGGATTCATCAATCACGATATTTCCGTTTTTATCTCTGACAAAATCCCAATCCTTGACTTCTTTCTTTCCCCAAGAATGATCCGGGTTAAAAGGACGCATAGTTAGAAGCAGATGGACATGGGGGTTGCCATCCCCTTTGTCGTGGATACTCCAATCAGCGCACATTCCTCTATCTACAAAAGTTTTTTGGATATAGTCGGTTGTATATTGAATTTGTTCCTGTCTGCTCCATTCTTTGGGGAGGGCAAATTCAAATGACCTGCCAAGTTGGGCATCTGCATTTTTTTCAATCTTCAATACCTCATTCCATAACCTCTGTTTCTGAAATGTGATTTTGAATTTTTTTAAAGCAGCTTCTTTATCTTCTGACCTTTTGTATCGGACAGATTTTTGAAAGCGTTTTATATTTTCTTCTGGTACTATCTGCCATTCAGGAGGTGCGTTTTCGCACATCATCAGCCGGGTGTAGACCACTTCTTTTTTAGAAGTGTAATAACTGATTCTCCCTGTTTCCTCGTTTTTCATCACATCCCCATTGAGATATGCGGAAGCGGAGATAACAGATTTCCCTTTACTTCGTCCGACTATTTTGATTGTGTAATGAAAAATCGCCATGTCTGGATTCCTCCTTTCTGACGTATCCGGCATAGATTTCCGGCAACATTGCTTTCAGTTTTAGAAAAAGCAGCATTGCCGGAACTCCCTCTGCGTAAGAGTGCCCTGCGCATAGCAGCCTGCATGGAATGCGCCTCTCTGGCGAAGAGTGCCTCCTGCGGCATGAGCAGGTCTGGCTGAAAGCCCCGCCGACGGAACGAGCCCGGCAAGCGTGAGCGCAGACCGGTTGACACTTGTGGCAAACTTATTGGGACGACCTCTGGTTGTCCATAAGTGCGCCCTTCATGAAAAAGCAATGAAGGGAATGAAAAACTCATCCCCCCCCCGCCATTACACTTCCTCCATATCGGTATGTGTTTCTTTCTGCATTGCCTTTGAAAAAAATTTCCCATTGGCTTCCTGCTTTTTCAGAAAACCAATCAGCTTTGGGATGTCCTCTTCCTCGATAGGCGCACCGAGAACGGATTCCACCGCACCGCCAACCTGACAGAGCCTATGGGTTCGTTTTTTACTTTCTTCGGCTTTCTTTCGTTTCAGAAGTTCTTTCTTCTGTGCTGCATATCGTTTTGCTTTTTCAAGGCTTTCCTGTTCCTTCTTTTCCATTTCAAGCATTCGTTCTTCATAACTTTTTGTTGATTTTGCCATGATTACATTCCCCTTTCTTTTACAAACATAAGTTCTCGGTTGCGTATCAGAAGAAGCACATGGTATAATCTTCTTGCGTGTAGGTATATCATGGCTTCGGTCTGATAGAACCTTTGGCGGTTTCTTTGGAAGCCGCCTTTTTAATTTGCCGCAGTTCTTGTTACGGCTTTTACATTTCCTCTATCCCTCAAATCACGACCTTCATTCGCTTCCATAAACATTTCCAGAATATCGGTTTTAATCAGGACTTTGCGACCAACCTTTAATACTGGAAGTTTCTTCCATTCTACAAGCTGTCTTAAGGTGTTTCTGCCGATTCCCGTATAGTCAGCAGCTTCTTCGATGGATAATGCAATTTTTCTTTGCGTCATATAATCACCTCCTTATAAATTGCATTATGCAATTCTTGTGATGTAAGTATATCCTTTTCATATCTTTTTGTCAAGCGTTACGAAATATTAAAAATAATTTTTAAGTTGCATATTGCAATTACAGAAAAACAATGCTATAATTCATACATACCGAAAAAGGAGGCAGTCAGCATGAAAGATAAAGAACTACGCAAGCTGATAGGCAGCAGAGTAAAACAGCGCCGTCTGGAATTGAATCTGACACAGCCTTATGTCGCAGAAAAGATGGGTGTTACCGCTTCTACAATCCTGCGTTATGAGAATGGTTCGATTGACAATACGAAAAAAATGGTGCTGGAAGGTCTTTCGGAAGCACTCCATGTATCTGTGGAATGGCTCAAAGGGGAAACAGATGAATATGAAACCGACATTACGGATAAGAGAGAGTTACAGATTCGTGATGCGATGGGAGATATTCTGGAACAGTTACCGCTTGCCCTTACCAAAGAAGAAGATGCTTTTTCAAAAGATTTATTACTGCTGATGTTAAAACAATATGGTCTGTTTTTGGATTCCTTCCAGTTCGCCTGCAAAAACTTCAAGGGGAATGCTGGTCAGACGGATATTGCCAAAACAATAGGGTTTGAATCGAATGATGAATATAATGAGATTATGTTCTTAAGGGAAATCACTCACACCATCAATGCTTTTAATGAGATGGCAGACGTTGTAAGGCTCTATTCCAAGAAACCAAAAACAGCAGAACAAAGGCTTGCAAATCTTTTATCAGAAGTCTTATACGAAGATTCCGAATCGGTATAGTAAGACAACCGGAGTTATGATATACTTACACGCACGAAGCATTTCATCAGTTCCGATTGTCTAATATCGAAAGGAGACATACGATTATGGCAAAAGGATCTGTAAGAAAAAAGGAAAGAAATGGTACTACCGCTTCTATGTAGAGGACGCAAGCGGCAATCTTGTTCAGAAAGAATGCGTTGGAACAGAAAGCAAAAGTGAAACTGAAAAGCTGCTCCGTCAGGCAATGGATGATTATGAGAAAAAGAAATTTGTTGCCAAAGCGGAAAATCTCACAGTCGGACAGCTTTTGGATGTGTGGGCAGAGGAGGAATTAAAAACAGGTACGCTCAGCAATGGTACGGTGGAGAATTACCTCGGAACAATCCGAAATATCAAGAAACACCCATTGGCAGAACGGAAACTGAAAAATGTAACCTCTGAACATTTGCAATCCTTCTTCGATTTGCTTTCCTTCGGGGGAGTTCATCCCGACGGAAAAGAGAGAAAGGGTTACAGCAAAGATTATATCCATTCTTTTTCCGCAGTCATGCAGCAGTCCTTCCGTTTTGCAGTATTTCCAAAGCAGTATATTACGTTCAATCCCATGCAGTATATTAAACTGCGGTATCAGACGGATGAAGTGGATTTGTTTTCCGATGAGGATATGGACGGAAATGTCCAACCAATTTCACGAGAAGATTATGAAAGATTGCTTGCTTATCTGCAAAAAAAGAACCCAGCCGCAATACTTCCAATCCAGATAGCCTATTATGCCGGGCTTCGTATTGGAGAAGCCTGCGGTTTGGCATGGCAGGACGTAAATCTGGAAGAACAATGCCTTACCATAAGACGCAGCATCCGATATGATGGCTCAAAGCGCAAATATATCATCGGACCAACCAAGCGGAAAAAAGTAAGGGTTGTTGATTTTGGAGATACACTGGTAGAGATTTTCCGTAATGCCCGGAAAGAGCAGTTAAAAAATCGAATGCAGTACGGAGAACTTTATCACACGAACTACTACAAAGAGGTCAAAGAGAAAAACAGAGTGTACTACGAATATTATTGTTTAGACAGAACAGAGGAAGTCCCGACAGATTATAAAGAAATTTCTTTCGTCTGTTTAAGACCGGATGGTTGTTTGGAACTTCCAACTACTTTGGGGACTGTTTGCAGAAAGGTGGCAAAAACATTAGAGGGATTTGAAGGCTTTCATTTCCACCAGTTACGTCACACCTATACAAGCAACCTTTTAGCAAATGGAGCTGCCCCAAAAGATGTGCAGGAATTGTTGGGACACTCAGATGTCAGTACCACAATGAACGTCTATGCTCACTCCACAAGAGATGCGAAACGAAAATCAGTTCGGCTTCTTGATAAAGTGGTGGGCAATGACTAAAAAATTTCCCTTATTTCCCTTGTGATTATCTCATAAGGGCAAAAATAAGGGAAACTACATATCATTTCACTAATGGACAGGCGGGAAAGCCTATAAAATGGGGAAAGTTAGAGGAATAATTATATAAATTTCAGTTTGCAGAGTTATTCCAACTCTCCCTTTTTCCGCCTACGCTCAGGTTCATCCCTCAAACTTTCAAGGTAATCGTCAATCGTTCGGCTTGCCTTGTCTAAATCAGCATACTCTTTTTTGAGGTAGCGGTATTCTTCGTAGAGTTTTTCACGCTCCTCATACAACGCTTGTCGCTGACGGTCAAGCGAAGTTTCTGACGGAAACTTACCGTCGGGATACAACGATTTTAACCTACTGCCAACGCTCTTGTACTTTTCCAGTACAGGAGCGTTTTTCTTTGTATATTCTTTTTGTTTCCATACTGAAAGAGACTTGTACTTGTCATGATGCGGTTTACTGCGTTAAAATTGCCGGACAAGTTCTACCTGGTTTTGTCAATATCACTTGACACATTTTATTCGAACAAGAATTATGCAACGAGAAAGATATGATCATAGTAGAGCTTTCTTCGGGTTGACGGAGGCAGCCCGCCGTTGGCGGTGCAGATTCCCCACATACTTTCACAGCGTGCATTATCATGACATCTTCCGCCGGCACTGTTCATGCTTTGAATGATCCCATATTTCGGCTATTTCAACTTCCGTGTTGATAAATGTAAACTTTTTCAGAAAACAGGTTGTAATATATGACAATTTGGGATAAGACTGTAGACAAATGGGGCGATTAGCAAGCTGCACAGCATATAGCTAAGAAATATGATGATGATGGATATCTTCGCAAGAAGGAATAGCACAAACAAAAATAAGGCGCTGTAAAAAAAAGCGCAACAAAGCCCGTGGATTTCCTCGATATGGAAGCCCACGGGCTTTAATATATCAC